>JAGCMU010000051.1 GCA_017646325.1 Kiritimatiellia bacterium | reverse complement strand
TCGTCAAACGGTGAAGTCAACTGGCGCATGAATGTTCCTGCTACAGAATCAGGTCCTGAATGCTATGGGGCAAAGGTAATGTCCGACCGTTCAAATCCAAATCTGTGGCGTCAGCTTTTCGCATTCCCTCTCGATACAATGCTTGATAAAGAGATCAAACCGGGTGACACGATTTATCTCAATTGCATTACCGTTTTGAATAACAAACTTATTAAAGGAATTACAGATTCATTCATCTTGGCAGTAACGCCGGCAACTACCGTTCACATCACAGATAGAATGGGTAGTATCGTGTTGGAAAAATAATATCGGAAAGCCGAATTAAGTTCTGGTTCTTTTTTGAGGCGGTTGAAGGACCCATCTCTTATTGAACCAGAACCAATGCTCTGGAGATTTTTTAATCTCCGCATCAATATACCCCATCACCTCACGCATTAGACGGCGCGCTTCTTCCTTTCTGTCAGGAGCATCGGTGTTGGGGTAAATTGTTGCTGCGTGAGTAAACGTGTGCATGCCGTTTTCTCTGCGCATTACAGCAACGATGATAGGAGCGCCGGTAGATACGGCAAACATCGCTCCGCCATGGGAAATATTCGCCTCGCCATTTAAAAACGGGACGATGACATCCTCTTCAGGAACTCGCAAATCAGGTAAAATCGCAAACGCATGTCCTTTGTGCAAACGCGAAATGATTTCTCGCATTACGGACGCACTCCCGCGTTCGAGAACTTCAAGGCCTTCTCCGTATTGACGGTGCATCCACGCATTGATGTAAGGGTTACGTTGTTTTGCTGCAATCGCGAAAATAGGAATCCCGTATCGTGCCATAGCCCATGCAGCCATATACCAATTACCTGAATGAGGTACCATAATTACGGCACCTTTTCCTTTTGTCACGACTTCTTTCAAAGCGTTGGAATAATATTCAACATCTTTTACGTGGCGGGCAATCCATTTTTTTGAAAGCTTTGCAGAACGGATCATCTCAACGCCATTGAGAATAATATTTTGAAAGCTTTTTACCGCAATTTGTTTTACTTCTTTTTCAGACTTTTCCGGGAAAACCGACTTGATCCTTTCAATCGTACGTTTTTTATTTATTCCTATCACGTTGAAAGCAAATGAAGCAAGACCCTTGCCAATTGCAGAGGCGATCGGATAGGGGATTGCGTTGATAATGCCGCACGCAATACGAAGAGTTAAATATTCAATATAAAATTGAAAATTTGATTTACGTTTTTTTGCCATAAATTATTTGGTTTCTTTTGAAGCGTTTAGTATTTCCGTTAATTTCTTTTTTGCATTGTTGATCACGTTGCAAACAGATCTGCTGGTAATTGTAGCCGAGGCGATTTGGACGATTTCTCCGCCGTCAACTTTTAAAGCCAAATCTTTTAAGGCGTTAAGGTTTCTGAATTGGTCGGCAAATTGCGGTTTGAGAAATAGATCGCCAAAATCAGGAGATTCGTTTTGTTCAATACAGTAATAGGAAATGATAGTGTAATCAGGCATAAAGCCTACTATTAATTTGATGTCCCCGCCATATCCGTACGGGTCACTTGCCGTTATTGCGTATGCAACGACTTTGCCTTGAGATGTTTTGCCGATATATGCGTTTTCAAAACCTGGTATCGGCTCAATCTTCTTGCACGAGCGCGGCAAAACTCTTTTTGCGGCATTGATACGGGCGCGTTCCTGAACCTCGGAGATCCTCTTGTGCGTCACCTTATGGGTGATAAAAAGAACGATGGCACTCACTAAAAGTGTCATTGCAAGCGAAAGTATATTTTTTATACTCTGTTTCATGCTGCCCCCCTTGTAAAAAACTTGTTTGAAAATTTATCTATTAACGGAACGAGCGCATTCATAACAAGGATTGCGAATGCCGCTCCTTCGGGATAAATTGAAGATGAAGACGATCGAATAATCATTGTCAATAGACCGCATCCAAAGCCGAATATTATCTGTCCGAATGGATGCGAAGGAGAAGATTGCCTGTCACCCGCGAGGAAAAAGGCTGAAAACAAAAGACTTCCCGATAAAAGATTGATAATTGGAGGGACGCTTCCTGTTGGAGCGAGCCAAGCGAAAATAAAAGATGTTAATAAAAACGAGATGGGAATTCGCCAGGAAACAGTCCGAGACAACAAGAGAAACACACCGCCAATTATAATTGCAAATGAAGAAATTTCTCCCAAGCATCCATTTCTGTTGCCAAAGAAAATATCAATGAGTAAATCGTTCGAGCTCCAGTCAAATTGAAGATATGAGGCCATGCGCGCATTCATGCAATCAAGAGGTGTAGCGGTTGTAGTAAGGGCGATGTCGCCTGCAGAAACGTTCCAAGATGATTCCGTCCATTTCGACATGGCGGTCGTAAAACTCAAAAGCAAAAACACCCTGCCGAATAAAACAGAGTTAAAAGGAACGATGTTTTCTTTTCCTTCAAAAAGTTTTCTCGTAATTACAATTGATATGAAAATTCCAATGACAGCATAGATGCAATCGAGAGCAGGGGGGAGACATAACGAGAAAAGCAATCCAACGACAGCAGATTCCATAAAAGTGGAAAATGGCTTTTTGCGTAAAACCATATTTGAGGCAATGTCAATTAGGACCGATGAAATAACGCAGCAGCCAATGAGGCGAAGCGTATTGAGTTTAAAGAAATATATAGCGCAAAAAACAATTGGCGATAAAGCAAGAAGGTAGTTGAAAAGGATATTTTTTTTGTCTGTAATCATTGTTTTATCATCCTGAAGAAAACACATAATGAGTAAGTAATAATGATGAGAGTAGAAATATCCATCAAAAATATACGGGAGGGAGATTCGGTGTTTTTAACGAATTTAGAATGTAAAGAGGAAAAAGAAAACGAGATAAAGAGAAAAAAGAAAATGGAATACAGCAAAGAGGCGGTTATGGACGAAACGGACAAAACCTTTCCTGACAACTCAAATGTCGCCAAAAAAAGCAGAAAAATCGTACGTAAAAAACGAACGTCTTTGCCGTGATTAAAAGAATTCAACAATACGGCACACGCTAATATTGCAAAAAATCGCATTAGTTCATTATACCATTAACGTCGCTTAAACTCAATTTCAAAAAAAGGGGAACGGGGAATTAAAAGAAAAAGTAACACATTGCGTTTTTGATATAAGAAAAACTTGCTAATTTTACTCTTTTTATGGTATAATCAACTATCTTTCGATTCAAAAGAATCGTTGAAAAAATGAATTAAAAAAAAGGCGGTTTAGACTGCCGGAAAGTCAGGAGTGTAAAAATATGTCAGGTCACAGTCACTGGGCTACAATTAAGCGCGCAAAAGGCGCAGCAGACGCTAAGAAGGGTAAAATTTTCTCTAAGCTCGGCAAGGAAATTACCATTGTCGTAAAGGCTAAGGGTGGCGATCCAAATACCAACCCATCTCTTCGTACGCTTATCGCAAAGGCAAAAGCGGCACAAATGCCTAACGACAATATTGAACGCGCAATCAAGAAGGGTACGGGCGAACTTGAATCTGAAGCGCTTGTAGATGCCCAGTACGAAGGTATCAAGGGCGGCGTCGCTTTTGTCGTCAACGTATTGACGGATAACAAGAACCGCGCAGCTGCTGAAGTCGGTAACGTTTTCAAAAAGAACGGAACTGAATTCGGTAAGCAAGGCAGTGCAACTCGTCTTTTCGATCGTCTCGGTCAAATTATGATTCCAGCAGCAGACGGTCTCGATGAAGATAAAGTTATGGAAGTTGCTCTCGAAGCCGGTGCAGAAGATGTTCTTTCTGAAGAAGGCGGTTTCACGGTCAAGTGCCAGCCAAGCGATTTCACATCTGTTTTGGAAGCAGTTAAGAATGCAGGTATCGTTGTTGACGAAGAAAATTCAAACATCGGTCTCGTTCCAAACATGACTGCTCCTGTCAACGATGTCGCTTTCGCTAAGGCAATCAACAAGTTCGTTTCTATGCTTGAAGATCTCGAAGACGTTCAAGACGTTTATATCAACATGGAAACATCTGATGAAGTTGACGCTGCTCTCGAAGCGGAAGGTTAATTTTCCATGAAGGTTGAACACGTCGCATTGGATATGGCCGATCCAGTCGCTTTTTGCGATTGGTGGGTGAAAAACCTCGGCTTTCGCGTAACGCTTTCAAATCCAGGTCCTGGTTTTTGTCACTTCATCGTTGACGATTCCGGTAAGTTTGCATTTGAAGTTTACCGTGCTGCAGACACAGAGAATGCTCCTGACTATTCAAAGCAGAGTCCGCTTGCTCTTCACCTCGCATTCCTTTCCGAGGATGTTGACGCAGATGCCGCTCGCCTTACTGCAGCCGGTGCGACTTTAGTAGAGGTTGTGCATAAGCCTGGTTTTGACATGGCTATGTTGCGCGATCCTTTCGGCGTGCCAATTCAATTCGTAAAGCGCGGAACTTCCGTGCTTCTTTAAAAAAGCCGTGAGGGAATACGCTCACGTTCATTTCCTCGGCATCGGCGGCGTCGGCATGGCTGGCGTCGCCGCATTGCTTTATTCCCGAGGCATTGAGGTTTCTGGATGTGATTTATATCCGACTGCCCGTACGAAATGGCTTGAGGGGATGGGAATAAAGTTTTTTGCGGGGCATTCTCCTTCCCATATCACAAAAGACATTACCGATATTGTTCTTACACCGGCCGTTCAAACGTCGAACAAGGAATTCGTGGCGGCGCAAAATTCCGGAGCCAGGATTCATTACCGTGGAGAGGTTTTGGCAAAACTCGTTTCCGAGTCTGACGGTATTGCAGTTTGTGGTACGCATGGGAAGACTACAACTTCCACTTTTATAACATCGCTATTTAAGAAATTAGGAGTCGCGCCGTCTTGGTGTATCGGCGGAGAATCGCCACAATTGGAAAGTGTTGCAGGTATTGGCGAAAAAGGTGCTCCTCTCGTCGTTGAAGCCGATGAGTCTGACGGGACTCTCAGTCTTTATCATCCGTCGATAACGGTGTTGACGTCTGTTGATTTTGACCACCTTGAACATTTTGATTCCGAGGAAGCTTATTACGATTGTTATCGCAAAGTTTTAAGGCAAACATCTCAAACGGTAATCGTTTGTAAAGACCATCCAAAAGCCTGTGAGCTTGCAAATCAAAATGCGAAGAATGTTATAACGTTTGGTTTTTCCGATGATGCCGATGTTGCCGCAAAAGATTGGAAATGTATTTCTGTTGCAGGCAGACATAATATTTTAAATGCTCTAGCAGCAATAGCTGTTGCTCTTTCTCGCGGGTTTTCAAAAGAATTGATTGCCTCGAAAATCAATGAAGCGATTCAGTTTTTGCCTGATCGGCGCTTTGAAACGGTTGCAAGCCGTGCAGGAGTGAAAGTCGTTTCCGATTACGCTCACCATCCCGTGGAGCTCGGGTGTGCCGTTTCCATGGCAAGAGAATCAGGGGCAAAGCGTTTGCGTGTCATTTTTCAGCCTCACCGTTATTCGCGAACAAAAGCATTATTGGAACAATTTCCCCAGGCGTTTGACGAGGCGGATGAAGTAACGCTTGTTCCTGTGTATCCCGCTTTTGAGGAAAAGATAGAAGGCGGTGATATTGCCGATTTGTATAAGGCGTTTCGCGAGAGAGGAAAGACGGATGTAAAGCTTGCCCGGTCTCCATACGAAGCGTGGCGCCATTATTTCCTTACTCTTGAAGAGGGCGATTTGATTTTAATTGCAGGAGCAGGGGATGTTGTTCAGATTGTTTCAGCGGTAAAGGAAGAAGTTGCGTCAAATGAATTTATGGCAAAAAGAGAATTTTGCGATCTTTCGCAATTTTCATTTTTCCGTACGGGTGGAAAAACTTGCGGAAAGGTCATAGACGAGCCAATTGATATGGATGTCGACGCATTGATTTTGGGACTGGGGTCGAATACTTGGATTTCTGATTGTGTGACAGATGTAAATGTTGTAAAACTTTCCTCGCGATATTCAGCAGCCATACCTGGAGCTCAAGCGATTGCCGGCAGAGAATATCTCAACTTTATGAAGGGTATCCCAGGTACGCTTGGCGGCTGGGTTAAAATGAATGCTGGGGCGTTTGGTCATTCAATAGGAGAATTCGTCGATTACGTAATTGCAGACGGAAAGAAGCTTACTGCAAAGGAATGTGGGTTTGAATATCGCCATAGTGATATAAAAGGACTCATAACCGAAGTCGTTTTGAAGGAAGGAGATTTTTCTCCCGTTCCGATTCCAGAACGCAAGAAATTTCCTCCGCGAACGTGTGGGAGCGTTTTTAAGAATCCTGTTGGCGATTCGGCAGGTCGTCTTTTGGAGGCGGCAGGTGCGAAAGAATTAAAGGTCGGCGGCGCAAGGGTGTGGGAGAATCATGCAAATGTGATTGTCGCAGAAGAGGGGTGTACGTCTTCGGATATTCTCGCACTTGCTCGATTGATGAAGGCGGGAGTTTATTTTCGCTTTGGAATAGAGTTGACGCCAGAAATAAGATTTGGTGTCAATGCGGTATAAAAAACGTCTTGGGTTTTTCCCCAAGACGTTTTTTATCGAATGAACATACCGTTAAATCAACGCCGCTCTTAAAGCTTGTGTTTTATTGGTAGCTTCCCACGGGAAGATGTCTCTGCCAAAATGACCATAAGAGGCGGTGTCTCTGTACGACCATCCGTTTGGAGTTTTTAATCCCAACTCGCGGATTAAGGCGTATGGGCGGAAGTCAAATATTTCACCGGACAAAAGGAGGTCTGCAATCTTTTCATCCGTAACTCCGCAGCACGTTGAACCGAAAGTATCAACACAGATGGAAACGGGTTTATCAACGCCGATAGCGTACGCTACTTGGACTTGGCAACGATCCGCAAGTTTTGCGGCAACGATGTTCTTTGCCACATAACGCGCATAGTACGCCGCACTGCGGTCAACCTTTGAAGGATCCTTGCCTGAAAATGCGCCGCCGCCGTGAGCCGCCATGCCGCCGTATGTATCAACGATGATTTTGCGCCCCGTTAATCCCGAGTCTCCCGTAGGACCGCCAATAACGAATTTACCCGTCGGGTTGATGAAGAATTTTGTGGAGTTCGTAAGTAAGTTTGTATCTTGCAAAAATGAACGTGTCATTTCTTCAAGGAGAGCATAAGTTTTTTCGTTCGCTCCTTCTTCTGTCGTTTGATGAGAAAGAACGACAGTTGCAATTTCTCTTGGAACACCATTTTCGTAAACTACAGAAAGTTGGCTCTTTGCATCAGGGCGAAGGAAGCTCATTTCTCCGCTGTGGCGGAGTTCTGCGAATTTACGGAGAATTTTGTGAGAATAAACGATTGGAGCAGGCATCAATTCAGGTGTTTCGTTTGTTGCATAACCAAACATCATTCCTTGGTCGCCAGCACCTTGCAACTCTTCCGTTTCACGCGTAACACCTTGAGCAATATCAGCGCTTTGACGATGTACCGCTGAAATATACTTGAAAGTATCAAAGGAAAAATCTTCTTCCGCCTTTGTGTATCCGATATCACGAACAACATTACGGGCAATCGTTTGAGCGTCAATAGAATCAAATCCATTACATGTGATTTCGCCCATATTTACTACGAGGTTGGGCCCGCACATTGTTTCGCAAGCTACACGCGCGTTGGGGTCTGCTTTCAAATATGCATCCAACATTGCATCGGAAATCTGGTCTGCAACTTTGTCGGGATGTCCTTCACTTACAGATTCCGATGAAAATACTAATCTCTTTGCCATTTTTAAATCTCTTTTCTTAGTTTTCCTGACGAGTGTTATTCTATCAAAAATATGACTTCTTGTCTAAATCATATTTTTTTGTTAAAATCTTACGAAAATTAAGGAGTTTTTTGATGGAACATTTAGATCCAATTGATCCAGAACGTATAGAATCGGCGCATACCATTAACCAGATGCCGCCGCCTGGTAACCCCACTACTTCTGTGAGTGTGTTTGGTCAAGGTGGAAATATGGATGATTTTCCTGTGTTGAAAGCTTTTCAGCAGTACATCGATGCAGAGCAGGCAAAGGCAAGAAAGCGTATGGTAGGGCTTTCTATCTTCTTCGTATCTCTTCTTTTTCTCGTTGTGGTGGCGTTCGTATTTATGATGATGCACATGAATAGCCGTAATCAACAACTTTCCGACCGACTTTTCGAAATGGCGTTTAATAGACCCGCCTCACAGCCCGTCGTCAATGTTCAACAGCCGCAAGCAGTTTCTCCTGCAGCAGATTTAAAGCCGGTATTGGACAAAATGGAGTCGTTGGTCAAGGCTGTAACCGAGCGTCCTCAAACGATTCAGCCAGCACCCATCGTCGTTACTGCTCCTCAAGTTGCTCCTGCCGTGCCGCAGCAAAGTGTTGAAAACGTGGAGACTGTAAAATTGCGTAAAGAATTAGACGCGTTAAAGAAGAAAATGGCCGAGGATGAGGCAAAGGAGCTTGCCGAAAAGAAGGAGGCAGAGCGTTTGCGCAAGGTAGAGGAACATCGTCGCCGCCTTTATCCTGAATATTATGCAAATCAAGATAAAGCATCTGCTCCTCAGGTGCGTCCGATTACGTCAACGCCGCCACAGGTGCGTCCGATTACGTCAACGCCACCACAAGTGCGTCCGATTACATCTTCTCCCGTCAAGGATTCTGGAGATAAGGATTTGCAAGAGCTCTTAAAAACGGCAACGGTAAATCCATCAAATGGAGCAAAAAAGCAAGAAGATACAAAGCAGGTATTTAAAGGTGACAAGCAAAAGGTTGAGTCTCTTGATATGGGAGAAGGGATGCAAATGCTTTTACCGGCATTGTGATTTAAAGGAAATTAAATTATGAAAAAAGAAGTATATTCAAATATGGTGATTGCTCAGTCGGGCGGTCCTTCCATGGTTATTAATGAGTCTTTAGTCGGAGCAGTATTGGCGGCAAAAAGTAATAAGAAGATTGGAAAGATTCTCGGTGCCCGCCATGGTATTGCCGGTATCTTAGGTGATGATTACGCCGATATGCGTAAGCTCACAAAGACGCAGCTTGAGGCGATTGCAAAAACGCCTTCTTCTGCTCTTGGAAGCGTTCGCAAAAAACCGACTGTAGATGATTGCAGAAAGATTTTTGAGGCATTTAAAAAACGTAAAGTGGGATACTTCTTTTACATTGGCGGCAACGATTCCGCAGATGCCGCACGAATCGTTGCTGAAGAAGCAGAAAAGGAAAATTATCCTCTCGTCTGTTACCATATTCCAAAGACAATTGATAACGATTTGCGCAGCTGCGACCATACGCCAGGCTTTGGTTCTGCTGCACGTTTCGTAGCGAGCGCATTTAAGGGTGACGATCTTGACAACCGTGCTCTTGGCGGCGTTAAGATTAATGTTGTGATGGGGCGTGATGCCGGCTTTTTAACAGCAGCGTCTGCTTTGGCGCGCGAAAACAAGAATGACGGACCTCATCTTATTTACGTTCCTGAGCGTCCATTTACTCTTGACGGTTTTGTTAGCGACGTGAAAGACGCAATGAAAAAATACGGTCGTGCAGTTGTTGCTGTTTCAGAAGGTATTCGTGGTGAAGACGGAACTCCCGTTGCCGCGCTTTTTGCCAAGGGTGAAAAGGATTCTCATGGTAATTTGCAGCTTTCAGGAACGGGTGCTTTAGGCGATTACCTTTCAACGTATTTAAAGGCCAATGCGGGAATTTCCCGTGTTCGTGCCGACACGTTTGGATACTTGCAGCGCTCGTTCCCTGGCGTGCGTTCTGAGGTTGATGCCAAGGAAGCGCGTCAAGCAGGTGCTGCCGCTGTAAAAAATGCCCTCCAAGGAAAAATCACGAAGGGTACGATTGCAATCGTGCGTGCGAAGGGTAAGAAGTACGCAGTTACTTTCGAAGCCGTTCCAATTGCCAATGCAGCTAAGGAAACTCGTTCTTTGCCAGACTCATACATTGCAAAGAATGGTCATGATGTGACTCGTAAGTTTATTGAGTACGCTTCACCGATAGTTGGGAAACTTCCGCACAGCGAATTAATCCCATGATAGCACTTGCCAACGCAAAGGTGAATTTCACCCTTGAAGTGTTAGGTGTAAGACCTGATGGATACCACAACCTTAAATCGGTTGTGGTACCTGTTTCTCTTGCGGACGTGTTGACTATCGAACCATCGGAAAAAACGACATTACAAATAAAAGATCCTGAAAATTTATTTGTTGGATGCGAGGCGACGGGGGAAGATAATTTAGTGATGAAGGCCGTTCGCTTGATGCAGCGAGTGTCTGGTAAAAAAGATGATGTTTCAATAATTTTGGAAAAACATATTCCTTGCGGCGGCGGTTTGGGCGGCGGGTCTGCTGACGCGGCAAGTGTCATAAAAACTCTCAATAAATTGTGGAATTTGCGAATTGGCGACCAAGACCTGGCAGAAATTTCTGCTGAAATAGGAAGTGATATTCCTTCTCTCGTTTTAGGCGGGATTGTGTTGATGGAAGGACGCGGCGAAAAGGTGTCCCGCATTAATATTGAAAGAAAAACAGATTTGATGTTGGTGTTGCACAACCCTGGAGTTTTTTGTTCTACTCCTAAAATTTTTAGTATGGTAAAAGGAGTTTCAGTCGAGGGAAGTGAAGTATTCGATAAAATGGTTTCGGCGTTGGAAGAAAATGATGTAGATAAAATTTCAAAATGTTTGAATAATGATTTGGCGTCAGCTGCATACAAATGTTATCCAGAAATAGCTGCCGCCGCCAAAAGACTTAAAGACGCAGGGGCAATAGGCGTTTCAATGACAGGCAGCGGCTCTACGGTATTTGGTATAGTTAAAAACGAATCCCACGCACAAGAAGTATGCAATAAAATAAATGCACACGGATGGACAAAAATAACGAAGTTAGACAAGAGAGAGTCTATGAAAAGTTAATAAAACTCCTTTCCTAGTCGTCCCATTATATATTGCACTTTTCGGAAAAAGTAAAAAGGGGATTGACGGAATTGTGAGATTTTGATAGAATATTGGCTCGTTTTTTCGAGGAACGGTTCCTCATGGAAAAACAAACTAACGAGGTAAAAGGAAATTATGGAAGCCTACGCAGTATTAGAAACCGGCGGCAAGCAAGTTCTTGTCAAGGTCGGTGATACGATCGAGATTGAAAAGATCGCGGTCAATGAGGGCGAAGAAGTAACTCTCGATACGGTTTGCGCTGTATCTGACGGTACTACCCTCAAGGTCGGTGTACCTTATGTTGAAGGTGCAAAGGTAACGCTCACAATCGTCGCTCCTAACAAGCGCGGTGAAAAAGTGATTAACTTCAAGATGAAACGCCGTAAAGGTTATCGTCGTACTGTCGGTCATCGTCAGTCTTACACGGTTGCTACGGTCAAGTCCATCGCTTAAGTAAAAGGAGAACCTAAAAATGGCAACTTCAGCTTCAGCGCGTAATGGACGCGATTCAAATCCTAAGTATTTGGGTGTTAAGGCGTATGATGGTCAGCTCCTTAAGGCTGGTTCAATCATCGTTCGTCAACGTGGTACGAAAATTCATCCTGGCTTAAACGTTGGTCAAGGCCGTGATTTCACTTTGTTTGCTCTTAAGACGGGCACAGTGAAGTTCATCAAGGGTGGTCGTTTCGTTACGATCGTTCCTGCAGAAGAAGCAAAGTAATCTTTGCAACGTTATGCAAGAAAAATGCCTTGGGGTTCCCCAGGGCATTTTTTGTTTTATAAGTTGACCATAAGTGATAAATAAGATAGAATGTCTTAAAAAGAAAGGCTATATGGTTATGGAACAGAAAAAGAAACATGATTTTTGGTGGTGGATTACAAGACCAGTTATGATTTTTGTCGTCTTGTTCGTTATTTTTACAATCATTTATGAAATATTGTATTGGACGCTCTTTTTTACATGCGGTTATTCTATAGGCAGCATACTTACGTGGCTTATTGAGAAAATCGAATTGCTGTTCAAATAAAAATGACATAAAAAAAGCGATCGCAAAAAATGCGATCGCTTTTTTATGTAAGGTAAGAAGTTTTTACTTTGCTGATTGAGCAATGTAATTTTCTTTTACAAGGTTGGCAACTTCTTTTGCCAAGCTTTCATCGACGTTTACGCCTTCGATGATTGAGCGCTTGAAAACGAAAATAATGCTGTTTGCACCTTGTGTTGAAAAGATGAGCATAAGGCTTTTTCTAAGGTAGTACAAGACACCTAAAACAACTGCGACGATGATTAAAATGAATCCGATGAATCCGTTTTGACCAAGCATGATAAAGCCCATGATAAGTGCAATAATTGCACCTATTACAAATTGGAAAGGTTTTGTGAATCCATTCGTAAACGTGTCGAGAGCAGTGAGCGGAATAACTGTGCTAATCTGGCCGGAAAGACTTCCTTCTTCAGATTCAAGTCTATCTTTATACGCACGGAATGTAAAGGTAGAATCAATTCCAATCAAAGAAAGCAACCATGATACAAGGCCTGCCTTGCGGGCTATGATTTCAACTTGGCAATCTTCTGCGGTTTTGTCAATTTTGACACTTTTAACCACAAGAGCGGCTTTACCTAATAACATTGCTAATTGATGCATTTTTTGTTCTCCTTTTTATTTTGTTTTTTTTTGCGGTTTAGATTGCATGTCACTTCTATGGCAAGATCTTAAACCAGCGTAACTGATACCAATATACTCTTGAAGTAATTATAAGTCAATAGTATTTTTCGTTTTTTTGTTTAGGAGGGTGTTTGAAAGATAAAAATATAAAAGTACGGTCGCATTACTGTTTGTTTTTTGGTAAAATATTAGTAAAAAAAGGAGATGAGATTATGAATAGGAAAAATATAGTCGCAATGATTGTTTTTGCAGTTGTTTCGTTTGCAACTTCGGTTTTTGCTTTGCCTCCACGTGCTTTTGACGGCCGTAACGTCCCTCATGGAATGGCGCGTTGTTATGAATGTAAAGGTGACGGATACCGCAAAGTAAATTGGTTCGGTTATACGAGACGTTGCGAACGTTGTCATGGTACGGGGCTCTTGCGTGTCGTTCACAAGCACAAGCCTTTGCCAAAACCCGTCGTAAAGCACCATAATAAGCACGACAATCACCCGCCAAAACACATAAAAGACAATAAGGGACCAAAGCACGATAAAGGTCCAAAGCACGACAAGGGTAAGAAAAATCGCAAGTAATTTAAATGTCGTATTATTTGAATAACCTTTCGTGTGCTTGCGCACTTGGTGCAACAAATGAGCAGGTATATGAAAATGCATTGAAAGGCTCTCAAGAAGGTATGGTCTTTCTTGAGGGCGATGTACCTAATAAGCGTATTCGCTTTGGCATGGTCCCTTGTGAATTACCGCCGGTAAAAGAAGGTCTTGACCTTAGAGTTAATCGCTTGCTCGTTCATGCCGTATCATCTTTGCAAGGTGATATCGATAGAATTGTCAAAAAGTACGGTACAAAAAGAATTGCAATAATTTTAGGTGCTTCCAATACTGGTATCGACGAGGCTCAAAGGCAAGTAGATGAGTGGATAGAGAAAAACGAAAAACCTGAAAGTTTGGATTTTTCCTCTATCTCCATCGGAAATGTATCTGAGTTCCTTAAAAATCACTTGGGAATTGAAGGGCCTTCCTTCGTCATTTCTACCGCTTGCTCTTCTGCGACAAAAGCTTTTGCTTCTGCGAAAAGATTTATTGAAAGCGGAGTTGTGGACGCGGCAATTGTCGGCGGTGTCGATGGTAGATGCAGATTTGCCATGAATGGATTTAACGCCCTTGAATCGCTTGCTAAAGATATGACAAAACCTCTTTCCGCTTTTCGTGATGGAATAAATCTGGGCGAAGGCGTTGCTCTTTTCATTATGGAAAAAGAGCCGTTAGATTCTTCAAGTATTATTCTTGCCGGCGTCGGTGAATCAAGCGATGCCTATCACATGACGTCACCTCATCCAGACGGGGCGGGCGCGGAAGTCGCAATGAGAGCAGCTTTAGCCGATGCTCAAATGGATGCGAGCGACATCGATCATGTAAACCTTCACGGCACGGGTACGATAGCAAATGATTCAATGGAATTAAAGGCCGTGTCCCGTCTTTTCGGCAGCAATGTCGTGTGCTCGTCAACGAAGCAGTTGACGGGGCATTGTCTTGGTGTTGCTGGAGCAATTGAAGCGGCTCTTGGGTGGTTGATGTTGAAAAATGGAGGGATAATCCCTCACGTCGGTGATGAAATCGATCCTGAATTGCCGCAAGTGTTGCTTGCCCGAGAAGATCGCACGAAGAGAATAAAAACGTTTTTGTCCAATTCTTTCGCATTCGGAGGATCGAATGCAACTTTGATTTTGAAGACCGTATAATGAAAAAAGATTTCTCCATTTCAGAATTGATCCCTCATGAAGGCAAGATGTCGTTAATAGATAATCTTGTCTCTTACGACATTGAAAAAAAACAAGCTGTTGTTTCGTTGACAGTTCGCGAGGATGATATCTTTTTCGAGAAATCAATTTCTGGCGTGCCTAACTGGGTCGGTATCGAGTATATGGCACAAGCCGCCGCCGCTTTAGCCGGCGTACAGGATAAAATAATCGCAGGCGATGAAAATTCTTCTGCAAAACCTGGGCTTTTGCTCGGCACGCGAAAATTGAATTTAGACTTTGAAAAATTTGAATTGGGTAAAACGTATTTTATCGAAGCGATAAATTCATATAATGAAAACGGATTGGCTTCTTTTGAATGTTCAATCAGAGATGATGCTCAAAACATTTTGGCGGAGGCATCCTTGACGGCATATCGTCCGCAGGATATGGATGATTTTTTAAAACGAGAAGGTGTTATATGAAACGAGTTTTAGTAACAGGTTCAAGCAGAGGAATTGGAAAAGCTATCGCTTTACGGTTGGCTGAAGACGGATTTGCGGTTGTTACGCACGCCGTAAAGAACAAAGACGCAGCAATGGAAGTTGCAAAAGAATGCGCGTCTATTTCTGGACAACCATTGCAAGAACCTCTCGTTTTTGATTTGGCTGACAGAGAAAAAACGCAAACTCTTCTTGAAGCCGACATGGAAGCAAACGGCGTTTTCTTCGGCGTTGTCGCCAATGCAGGAATTGCAGCAGATGCGCCAGTCCCAATTTTGGAAGGGGATGCGTGGGATAGCGTCATAGATACGGATTTAACGGGGCTTTACAACGTCTTGAAGCCTGTTGTGATGCCGATGGTCAGCGAGCGTATTCGCGGACGCATAGTCGCTCTTTCAAGCGTGAGTGGCGTAGTGGGCAATCGCGGCCAAGTCAATTATTCGGCGGCAAAAGCGGGCATCATTGGCGCGGTTAAGGCTCTTGCCGTGGAATTGGTTCGCCACAAAATCACGGTGAATGCAGTCGCACCAGGTGTTATTGAAACAGATATGGTTTCTGAATTGCCCGTAGAGGAAGTCAAAAAGGCAATTCCAATGCGCCGATTCGGCAAGCCTGAAGAAGTGGCTGGCGTTGTGGCGTTTTTATTTAGAGAAGAAGCTGCGTATGTTACGCGTCAAGTGATTTCAGTCAATGGAGGTTTGTGCTAATGAGCGCTCGCAGAGTCGTTGTTACAGGTATGGGGGTTGTGAGCCCTCTTGCAAATTCGGTTGATGGCGCATTTGACCGTCTTCATGAATATAAAAACTGCATTATCAAGAAAGACGATCTTGAAGAGTATGACGGTTTGAATTCTCATCTTGCAAGCGTCGTAACTGCTCCACGCCCGCAATATTCACGTAAGGTGATTCGTACAATGGGGGAAGTCTCTATTTTGGCATTGGAGGCGACAGAGCAGGCTGTTGCACAATCTAAATTGACTCCAGAGGAAATCCAAAAACCGAATCTCGGAATTGCGTATGGCTCTTGCAGCGGATCAATCAATCCTCTTTTAGATTTCTATTCATTTATGGTTTCAAAGAAAATGGCAAACATTACCTCTGGAACTTATTTGAAAATGATGCCTCAAACAACGGCTGTAAATTTGTCTATATTTTATAAAACTCACGGACGTTTAGTCCCTACAGGCACTGCCTGTACGAGTGGTTCTTTAGCAATTGGCAATGCGTATGAATTGATTAAGTACGGCGTTCAAGACGTTATGATCGCAGGCGGCGCGGAAGAATTCTCCCCGACTCAAATTGCCGTTTTCGATACGCTTTTTGCAACGAGTCTCCGTAACGAAAATCCCGAGCTTACGCCTTCGCCATACGATATCGACAGAGACGGTCTCGTCATAGGAGAAGGGGCTGGAACTTTCATTTTGGAAGAGCTCGAGCATGCGAAGGCGCGTGGTGCTGAAATTTTTGCAGAGGTCGTCGGCTATTGTCAAAATACAGACGGAACGCACGTTACCAATCCAAATTCGGAAATGATGGCGGAAGCGTTAAGGGGTGCTATTAAAGATGCGAAAATAAGCCCGTCGCAAATCGGATACGTTAACGGACACGGTACCGCGACGAAAGCAGGCGATATCGCCGAAACAACCGCCACTCGTTCCGTCTTTGAAAGAAACATTCCTATTTCTTCAATCAAAAGCTATATAGGCCACACACTCGGCGCATGTGGCGCGATTGAAGCTGCGATGAGCGTTAAATCACTCAACGATAATTGGTATCCGCCGACTTTGAATTTGAAAAATCCCGATCCCGCATGTGCGGAACTTGATTACATTATGGGAGAAGGACGTAAGATCGAATCTGAATACGTGATGACAAACAATTTCGCTTTCGGCGGGGTCAATACGTCGTTGATATTCAAAAAATGGAATTAAGAAATAAGGTGAAATAATGAGTAGTGAATTTAGATATCCTATCGGTGGAAAACAAATGCGTTCAAATCGTCCGCCAAAGGGAAAAGGCTTTGAGAAAAAAGGCTCGTCCTCACGCAATCGTCGCTCTAACCACAGGCGTGGAAGAGGTGGTGACAGGCATTTCGGCCTTGTAGAGCGCAAGGTTGTAATTCCTGAATTGCCGAAAACTCCGCCACCTGCAGTTTTTGAAGCGAATATTTTCGGCAAACTCGATGAACGTCTTCAATACGCCATTGCAGAAGTCGGTTATGCCGTACCTACGCCAATTCAGGAGCGTGCAATTCCTGAATTGTTGGATGGGCGTGATTTGATTGGGTGCGCTCAAACTGGAACAGGAAAAACGGCTGCTTTTATGTTGCCTATTTTACACCACATGCTTTCTCGTCCTGCCGAGGTCGTTCCTTCTCATCCGCGTGCTCTCATTCTCTCTCCAACGCGTGAACTTGCAGCTCAAATTGCAGAAAATGTCGGTGCGTATTCAAAATACACGGGACGCCCATGGGCGGTGATTTTTGGAGGTGTCGGGCAAAACCCTCAAGTGAAGGCAATGCGCAGCGGCGCGGAAACGGTTGTTGCAACTCCAGGCCGTTTGATGGATTTGATGTCGCAAGGCGAAGTGTATCTTGATAAAGTTGAATTTTTCGTTTTGGACGAAGCCGACCGTATGCTCGATATGGGATTTTTGCCGGATATTCAACGAATTATTTCAAAACTTCCTGTAAATAAGGCCGCCCCTGGCGCGTTCGGCGAGGGCGGCATTCCTCGCAGACAATCGCTTTTCTTTTCTGCAACATTGTCTCCGCAAATTTTGAAACTTGCAGGTGAACTTGTCGTAGATCCGATCCAAATAATGATCAACCACGACAAGCCCACCGTTGAAAACATTTCGCAGACGTGTATGTTTGTGGAAAAAGGCAACAAGGATAATTTGCTTGCATACCTTTTGGAACACCATCCCGAATGGTATCGCGCAATCGTATTTTGCAAAATGCGCCACGGAGCAGACCGTGTCGAGCGCAAGCTTATGAAGGAAAAGATTTCCGCTGCCGCCATTCATTCGGATAAATCGCAAAACCAGCGTACTCGCGCATTGCAAGGGTTTAAAACTGGCAAGACGCGCGTTCTCGTCGCGACTGATATCGCCTCGCGCGGAATTGACGTTGCGGGAGTCGATGTTGTTATCAATATGGAACTTCCGATGGAAACGGAAAGCTATGTACATCGTATCGGCCGTACCGCGCGCGCCGGCGAAACGGGAGTTGCCATTTCATTCGTTTCCCCCGAAGAGCGTTCTCTTTTAAAGTCCGTTGAACGATTTATCAAGAAAACGATTCACGTCGACCGCGATCATCCGTATCATTCGGAAATTGCCGAACGCAAGGCGGGAAAGACGAAGTCCGGAATGCCTACGGCTCCATGGATCCGTGGCGGAAAGAAGAACGCAAAAGGGCAAGAGCGCGTTGTTACAAAATTCGTTCATCCTGCAAATAAAAAACGTCATCGTCCGCCGCGTAAAAATTTTGCGGGGCGGCGCGAACCAGATTTCGGACAGTAATAATTAACTCTTAAAAGGGGTGGTTATGATTATTCTTCACGTTGATATGGATGCTTTTTTTGCGTCTGTTGAGCAACGTGACCACCCTGAATGGAGAGGTAAGCCGGTTATTGTCGGCTCTGGGCCAAATGAGAGAGGGGTTGTATCCACCTGCTCTTACGAGGCGAGAAAATTTGGGGTTCATTCGGCTATGCCAAGTAGAACGGCATTTGCAAAATGTCCTGAAGGTATTTTTGTAAAGCCTCGGATGGGCGTTTACAAAGAAGTTTCCGACAAGGTGTTTGAAGTTTTAGAGCGATTTTCGCCAGAAGTTCAAAAAGTCTCAATTGACGAGGCGTTTTTAGATATCACGGGAACTGTTCATCTCTTTGGAGGGATGCAAAAGCTGGGCGAGAAGTTGAGAGCAGACGTTTTTTCTGAAACAGGACTTACGTGTTCAGTTGGAATTGCCCCAAATAAATTGCTTTCGAAAATCGGCAGCGAACAGAAAAAACCAAATGGGTTTTACATAATGCCTTTTGAAAAGAAAGAGATACAGGAATGGCTTGAGTCTAAAAAGGCAGGAATTATTTGGGGTGTAGGGAAGAAAACGGCTGAAATTCTCTCGGCAAAAGGTTTTCGTACGTGTGGTGATATCCAGCGTGCCGATTTGAGGTTTTTAATAAAGCTTTTAGGCGAGGCTGCGGCAAAATCGATATACGCTCATTCTTTCGGAATTGATAATACCCGTGTTTCCGCGGAGGATGCAGAAGAAAAAAGCGTGTCGCGGGAGTATACGTTTTCCGAAGATGAGAACAATCGAGAGGAAACTCGGAAAATATTGATTGAGCTGGTTTCTGAAGTCGGACGAAAGTTTCGGGAAGAGCCAAGACGGGCAAAAACGATAAAAATAAAAATGCGAGATAACGAGTTTAATACAATCACGCGTCAAATACGCGCTCCGCTTCCTGCCTGTGACGATATGACATTCAGACATCTTGCGTTAAAACTTTTTGATGAAGAATGGAAAGAGGGGCAGGTGAAATTTTTGCGTCTCATAGGATTTGGTGTCAGTGATTTCACTTCATTAAATGATAAGGAAGAGCCATCGTTGTTCCCGTCTGAATTGGCTCTGCAAATGGAAAAACGGGAAAAACTTTCTTCAGTTCTTGACAAATTGCCTCGTTTGTTAAATAATGAGAATAGTGTAAGTTAGGAGTTGTTTGTCTATGAATAAAAAAGAATGGATCCGCAATGAAATTGCAATGTGGCAATCTGCCGGATTGATAAATGCTGATACGGCAGAAAAATTATCAAGCCTATATTCTTCTGACAAACCCAAGATTTCTTGGGGCGTGATGGTTATCGGCTTTTTTAGCGCCTTACTTATAGGGCTTGGGATTATTTCATTTTTCGCGGCAAATTGGGATAACCTTTCTCGTGCGGAACGGGCGGTTGTTTCGATATTGCCCGTGGTTGTGTGTGGCATTACATGTACTGTCGCTGCGTATAAAAAATGGGAGTCGCAGTTTTTTTGGAATCCACTTGGCGTTTTGTGGATGATTGCAACAGTCTCCGCATCGTGCATAGTAGCTCAAACATACAATATCGGAGGCTCGGCATCAAGTCTTGTACTGTTTACGGCATTGTTGTCTTTGCCCATTGTTTTTATCACGAAAAGTGTTGCCGCAATGTCTTTATGGCCGCTGTTTGCGATAGTGTGGTCCATTTCTTATCAATCGGAAAATGGAGCGTCATGGGCTCTCTTGTTTAAAACAGTATTGTTTATCGTCGCAACCTTGCCGGCATTCATTTTATTTTTGCGGCGTAAACCCGAAAGGGCGTCATTAGTCGCAGGTCTCTCTATAATGGGGATTTTTTATTCTGTAGGAGCTGCAAGTATTGTTAATACTTCTATTGTCGATTTAAAATTCTTCACTCATGATTATATGGCCGATTTCACTATAGGAGTATTTTGGTTCTTTTCGCTTCTCGTTTTGCTTGCAGCAAAAATATTCAAATTACCTATCTGGTCTTCTCTTGCGTTGATTGTCTTTTCATTTGTCTCAATGCTTACTGTAGGATTCGACCACCTTTACATGTACATTCTTTCAATAGTTTTTGGCATTATTTTAGTTGTATACGGTATTTTAAAAACGAAACTTTTTAATATGAATGTGGGGGCTTCCCTTCTCTTATTTCTTATCCTCGTTAAGTTTTTTGAGAGTGATGTCGATTTTACCGTAAAGGGAATCGTGCTCGTTATTTCTGGTGTTCTTTTAGCCGTTATGAACATTTTGATGGTACAATTAAAGAAGAAAAGGAGAGGGTAATGAAAAGCATAAGTAAAGTTCTCGTAGTTGCCGCGACAGTTGTTCTGCAGTGTCTTGCCATTTCTTATTTAATTTATCGTTATGAGCGAATTCTAAAATCAGGCGAAGAGGTATCTTTCAAGTGCAGGGCGTACGATCCGAGAGACCCGCTGCGTGGGCGGTATCTTAGGGTGTCGGTTGAAGGTTCTACAACTAATGTATTTATGAAAGAGAAGATTGATGTCAACAGAAGGCATCAATACAATGATAAATTTTTTGTCAGGATCGAGCCGTCAACTAATGGATTTTGGTGTGTTGCCGAGGCTGCGTTAAATCCGCAAAGAGAGGGTATTTGGATAAAACCGCAATCATCTCATGTTGAATTCTGTTTAAGTTATAACGAAAAAAAAGATAATGAAAACTATGGCGATTTCTATAACAGACAGAAAAAATCAGGATTGAAAGTACGCACGTCTTTACCGAATCAGCTTTTTCTCAATGAAAAAATAGCTCCTGAGGCAGATAAAATTTTAATGAAAGAAAGAGAAAAACTCGTAGCAAAATACAAGGTTTATGACGGGAAAATAATTATTACCGATATTTTAGTCGACGACAAGCCTATAGTAGAATTGGCGAAGGAAAAAAAGAAAGACGATAGCAAGAATAATGGAAGCAGAAAATAATAAAGGCGTACGTTTTACGCATATTTCAAAAACGTATTCCAAGGGGCAAAGGCCTGCAGTTGTTGATTTCTCCCTCGATGTTAGGGAAGGCGAGTTTCTCGTCCTTGTAGGACCTTCAGGATGCGGCAAATCGACGACGCTGCGTATGGTTGCCGGGCTTGAAACGCCGACATCCGGAACGATTGAAATCAACGGCGTAAACGTTACTCATTTGCCTCCCAAAGATCGCGACATTGCAATGGTGTTTCAAAATTACGCGTTGTATCCGCATATGACGGTTCGCGAAAATATGTCATTTGCATTAAAGCTTCGCCATATCAAAAAGGCGGAGATTGAAAAACGTGTTTTGGCGGCGGCTGAAACGCTCGGATTGACGGATTATCTTGATCGTCTTCCAAAAGCTCTTTCAGGAGGGCAGCGCCAACGCGTGGCGGTGGGGCGCGCAATAGTGCGCAAGCCGGCGGTCTTTTTGTTTGACGAACCTCTTTCAAATTTAGATGCGAAGATGCGTGTCGATATGCGTTCTGAAATTGTGCGCCTTCACAATACTCTCAAATCCACCATGATTTACGTAACGCACGACCAAACGGAAGCGATGACGATGGGCGACAGAATAGTCGTTATGAAGGATGGTGAAATACAGCAGGTCGCCTCGCCTCTTGAAATATACACGCGGCCTGCAAATCCTTTTGTCGCATCGTTTATCGGAACGCCTCCGATGAATCTGTTAAAGCCTGGAATCGTTGACAAGGAAAAGATTACGGGTATACGTCCCGAACACTGGAAAATCTATTCCTTAACCGAACAAGTTCCAAATAATACGGTTTCCTTCAGAGCAAAGGTCGATATTGTCGAACCGCTTGGTGCGGAAACGATAATTCACGTTTTCTTGGAAGACGGGACGAATGTGGTTGTGCGAGGGGAAGGTATTCTTTCTCTTGGGCATAATGATGAAATAATTATCGTTCCGGATTTAGATAAAGCGGTGTATTTCAATGCGTAAAATCGGCATATTCGGAGGTTCTTTTAATCCGATGCATCTTGGTCATTTGTCTGTTGCCAAAGCTGCATTGGAGATGGCATCCTTAAATGAAGTGATTGTAATGCCCGCTTTTGTAAGTCCGTTTCGTCAAAAGGAAGAAAGATTTCTTTCAGACGAAGAGCGTCTTGAAATAGCCCGTTTGACGTGCGAAGATGTTCAGAACTTAAGAGTTTCTGATTTTGAGATTTCAAAAAAGGAAGTGTCGTATACGTTCAATACCGTTTCCTTCATCAAAGAGCAGGAAAAAGACGCAAAACTTTTTTGGATTATGGGAGAGGATTCTCTTCCTGGCCTAAATGCCTGGCACAGAGCAAAAGAACTTTTTGAATTATGCGATTTTATCGTGTATCCAAGAAGGGACGCAGTTGTCCGCCTTGGAGAAAACGAGGCAAGCGTGGCTAAAGACGCAAGAATAATAAAAATTCAATCCTCGTTTGTCGATGTTTCGTCGACTTTGATACGTGAGAAAATTTTGAATGGCGAGGATTTGACAGGACTTGTTCATCCCAAAGTCATTTCGTTTTTGCATTCGAAAAGAACGAAAGAATAATTCCCATCGATGCGATGAGAATAAATCCGATTATGCTAAAGGCGTCCAATTTTTGATTGAACGCGAAAAACCCTAGTATCGCCGAAAATACAATTCCCATGTAATCAAAACTTGCGATGTCGCGAGCCTTTGCATAACGGTATGCAGCTGTAATCGCAAACTGCCCGATGGATGCAAACAATCCGGCGGAAATGAGGATGACAAGCTGCGCTCCTGTCATGGGGTTGAAATCAAAAATCAAGAAAGGGAGCGTGGCAATGCAAGATATTGCGGAGAAAAAGAGTACGATAAATTTCCCGTCGACGCCACGCTTTCCTAAAGAACGCAATGCCGTATAGGCTCCTCCAGCT
>JAGCMU010000050.1 GCA_017646325.1 Kiritimatiellia bacterium | reverse complement strand
TGTTTCTGGTGAAATGGATTTTCTCTCCCCTGTTTGCGCGGGACCTATCACAAAATATTCGTTCATGTATAAAAACGGCAGCGGCACGGAAGGCTTGACGAGTTCGATTGCCGTCCTCGGCCGCAAGGATGAATCTTCTCAGTGGCAAACGTTAATTGAAAAATTTGAATTTGCTTCAGATACAGACAAACATTTCATCAATGAAGTTTTATCGAAAGAAGACGGCATTAAGCAAATAAAAATTGAAATACGCGCAGGGTCAAATCCATCAGGCTCAATCTCTATCGAATCGTTGAGTGTATTTTCATAAGGTACGCCCTTGTACGTCTATTAAATCGTGGGTGAATCCGCAACTCCGACATATACATTCACAAATCTTGAATCGGGCATTTACGAATTTAAGGCTCAAACGATTTCCGATCCTGCCAATGAACATTTTGCAGATTCCGATTGGTCAGACTTAGGCGAAGTCGATTTGCATTGGTGCGAACTTGACTTGTCTGCTCCGCAAAATATAACGACTGAAATGTCAGGAGAAAAACTTACTATTTCCTGGAATCAAGTTAAAGATGCTCAATATTATCTCGTGGATGTTTTTGCATCGGGCTTCCCGACTACGTACGTGACGCAAAATGTCTATACTGTTTCAACATCTTTGAGCGTTACCGTTCCAGAGCTTGGCGAATATGAAGCGAGGGTGACTGCATACGGTCCATTTGGAAAATCGCAAAGCGAAGCGTCTTTAAAGGGTGTTGAAGTTGTGATGTCTCAAGTAAAGAATCTCAAGGTAAATGAAGTTGGTGAAACGTCGTTTTCTGTCGTCTGGGATGATGTCGCTTTTGCAGAAGGATATCAGGTTGACGTATTTGAGCTTTCCGGGGAGACAAAAGATATTTCGAGCGACTATTCGAAATTGCCTGCCGTTGTCGGGGACAGCGCAGGCAATGAATGGAAGTTTGACGCGTATTGCATGGGGGAAAATTACGCAGATGGCGATGCACGGCTTGATTATGTCGATGCGTATTTTGAAACGGCAATTTATCCCGAGGCGATCAGCCAAGTTAAATACGCCTTTGAGTATTCGGGTACGAAAGATGCGATATGGGGAGAAGACTCAATTCTCTTGGAAGCGTCAAGAGACGGCAAAGAATGGATTGAGATTGAAAGAACGGAAGTAAAAGAGGCAAAGACTTCTCTTGCAACTGCCATTGCCACAATGGATGGTTTCCGCGCTCTCCGTTTCAAACTCGTCTCCACCGGCAACACTCGTCCTATGCGCGGCGTTGCATTTAGCCCCGTGACGATAACGTGCGGAGAAATTGTCGAGACACAAATTCGTGATGTAAAGACGCAGGAAAAACAGTATGCAATTGACGGTCTTCGCGAGAACGGAAAATATACGGTAAAGGTTTCACCTCTGCCGCAAGGAAATGCAGATTTGTCCGCAAAGACTCCAGTCATCGATTTGGCAACGGCAAAACCGATGTTCGTCAATGCCTGTTCAATTGCGTCGCTCTACAACAACCGCTACGACGAAAACTTCTCTTCGCTCAGTGATGTCGTAAAGGCGACGGACATCAAAAACGTCTCTCTTGAAAATTGGCAGATGTATCGCAATGGCGAGGCGGTTTCACAAGTGAAATTTTCTGCAGGCGGCAATCCTACCGCCAGTGGTGTTTATGTATGTTCCAATTCAGAAAAGGAAGAAAGCTCTTACTCGATAGGAACATTGTCGTCGGCAGATTGCGAGTGCATCTTGGGCGTGGCGTTTTCAAACGATTGCTATACGTCAATAAGCGATTTTTCAATATCGTTTACGGCAATGCAGCGAACGTTCAAGGACGAAGCAAAAACTCTCCGCCTTGAATACCTCGTAACTGATAAAGGCGCGAACGTGTCTATGGAAGGGGATTGGAAAGAAATCGAGATTCCGGTTACGGCTCCGCTTACGAGTGCAACTTGCGGTGAAACGAAAATTTACGAAAAACATATCGAGCTCGATGCGATACAGGAAGTTGTTCCGCAGGGAGCAATGGTACTCATTCGTTGGCGTGATGTAAAGCGTTCAAAAAGTCCGCTCATGAGTATCGACAACGTGACGTTCAAATATACGCTCACTCCGTCTCCTACGATGATTTATCTGCGCTGACGAGAGATAAAAAAGAGGATGGAAAATGGAAATGAAGTTTTGTAGACGCGCTTTCCTTGAAGGAGCCATGGCTCTTGCCGTGTGGCCCAAGAACCTTTTTGCGGCGCCGCAAAAAGGCGGAGCCTCGTCATTCTTAACCTCGTTATGGGAATTGCCTAATGGTCTTGCAACTCCTAACGTAATGGTGCGCAGGCTTTATCTTGATTTGGCAGGTCGTATCCCAACTGCAGACGAAACAACTGAATATGTGCAGTCGTCTTCTCCAAACAAGCGTGAAGAGTTAGTAGACAAATTGCTTTCCTCTAAAGATTTTGTCGATTATTGGACGATGCGTTTCTGCGACATCCTTCGCGTAAAAAGCGAATTCCCGATAAACCTTTGGCCAAACGCAGTTTATGTTTATCACGCCCGTATCCGCTCGTTCGTGGAGAAGGATGAAGCGTGGGAACATTTTGGACGAGCCTTGATTATGTCTCAAGGAAGTAATTTCCGCGATGCGGAGGTAAACTTCTTCCGTGCGACAAATCGTCGCACGCCTGAAGGTTGGGCGGAGGCTGTGGCGCAAACTTTTCTTGGGATCAATCCAAGTGACCTTGATGATGAGCGTCGCAAATTATACTCTTCGTATTTCACGCTTCTCCGTATAAAGTCGACACGCGAGTGGAAGGAAGAAATCGTTTATGTGGACGGGGAAGACCGTAGAGGTGAACTTTGCGATATGATTTTTCTCCAGAACAGGCAAATGGTTCAGGACGCTTTTACGCTTCGTTTACGTCAATGGATTTTCGGTCCCGCCGCATCATCCGTCCCTTCGACGCAAGCGTATATCGGCGGATTAAAAAGTTCGTTGAAGGAAATTGTTTTGTCGCGAGAATACGCTCAAGGCTCCGTGACCGGAGGTTTTCCCGCGCGCCGCTTGGATGCGGAAATTCTTGATGATGTATTTTGTTCGTTAGGGGATTCTAGGCGCGACTATCAATCGCCCGCACCAGAGCCGTTTTCTTTTCTTCCCGGCACGCGTCCGACGATATGCATGGAGGACGGTTCGATTTCAAGCGGCTTCCTTTCGCTTTTCGGACGGCCTGCCCGCGATACCGGGCTTATGGACGAAAGAGGCGTAGATGTTACGGCAAAGCAGCGTCTTTATCTTTTCAATTCAAGAGACATTCACAAGAAGATAAATATTCTCACGAGGAACCATCGGAATACTGAAAACGCGCCAGTGAAAATTCCGCAGAAAGATTGGATGGCAAAAATATATTGGAGTCTTCTTTCAAGAAATCCGTCAAATTACGAGCGCAAGATAGTTAATGCGCTTTGGCGTGATCGCCGCCGCAAATCCAAAACGAGCAGTTATTTCGAGTTGATGAGCGATGTGGCGTGGAGCCTTATTAACACCAAGGAATTTTTATTTAGGATATGAGTATGCGACCGGCAAAGAGCGTAATTGAAATATGGCTGTGGGGCGGCCCAAGCCATTTGGAAACTTTTGATCCAAAACCGAAGGCATCAAGAGATTATAACGGTGATTTGAAAGCAATCCCGACAAATGTTCCCGGAATGGAAATTCACGAATGGTGGCCACGGCTTGCAGAGTGCGCAAATCTTTATTCTGTAATCCGTTCGATGACTCACAATCAGTTCGGTCATGAAACGGCGGCGTATCTTATGCAGACGGGACGTCTTCCTGGTGGTGGAGAAGTTTTTCCTGCTCTTGGAACTGTGATTGCACAAGCGAAAAAGAATGAATACAAAGGCGACTTGCCGCCATCTGTCATATTGACTCGTCCGAAGGGACGTTTTAGCGAAGTGGGATTTCTTGGCGTTGACGCAACTCCCTTAGTGACGGGCGGCAGAACAAATGCTGCACGTTTTGCCGTCGATGGTATTGTTCCACCAGATGGTGTTTCGTTGACGAGAATAGAAGAGCGTTTTGACTTATTATCAAAACTTGATTTGTGGCGTCCGCAAAAAGGTATTAACGCGTCCGTCGTTTCATCATTTACGAAAGCAGGCGTGGAGGCTCGGCGAATTACCGAAGGCGACGCCGCGAAAGTGTTTGATTTAAAATCTGAAAAATCTACAATTCGAGACGAGTACGGCCGCAATGAAATAGGACAATCTTTATTAGTTGCACGCAGGCTTGTCGAGTATGGCGTACCGTACATTACCGTTAATGTCCCAGGTTGGGATTCCCACAAGAGACATTTTGAAACGATGAAACGCAAGAGCGCCGATACTGATGCCGCGCTTGCCGCATTGCTTAAAGATTTGAAGGCGAGAAATCTTCTTGATTCGACAATTGTGTGGATGGGAGGAGAGTTTGGCCGTACGCCGAAGATAGGATGGGAAGCTCCATGGAACGGCGGGCGCAATCACTATGCAAGATGTTTTTCAACTCTTGTTGCAGGCGGCGGATTTAAAGGCGGTGCAATAGTCGGGGAGTCGGATGAAACTGCAAGTAAGCCCGTACACCGCCCGGTTTCACCGCAAGATTTTATCGGCAGTATTTATGAGTTGTGCGGGATAGATCCCGAAGGATTGCTGCCGAATGATGTCGGCAAAAAAGTGCCGATACTTCCACCGTCAAACGGGGATGGCAGGCTTAAGGAGATTTACGCATGAGAAGGATAATTTTTCTTTTCGCATTATCGGCCTTATTAAGCGTATTTGCCGTCGATCCGTATATCGGATACATTTATCCTTCAGGTATTCAGGCGGGCACGACAAACCGTTTCATAATTGGCGGACAAAATTTCTGGAAGCTTAGAGGAATGTATTTTGGAAGCGACTCTTTGCGGGTGATAGATATAAAACAAGTTCCTAATCTTCCCTTCACCCCGACAACGCAGAGGCGTCATCTTTTGAAATGGCTCGACGGAATTGCGAAGGGGGATTTAGAAGAACCTAAAAAACCAAAGGATATTCCCGTCAATGAATGGCGTTCAAATTCTTGGTATCGTGCAGTTTCCTCGCTTGATGAGCTTGAGCGCTCGATACTTGAAAGATTTTTGATCGTTCCCCGTAATCCGCTTCAAGCAGCTCCATCTTTACGGCAAATGGCTATTGTTACGATTGCTGCAGATGCTGATGCGAAAATCGGTTCGTACGATGCGTCTATGTGGCACTCTGGCGGCATATCTGCTCCGCGTCCTTTCTTTGTGACAGATATGCCTCGTAAGAAAGAGCCTTTATACTCTCCGCCTCATCGCCCGAAGATGGAAGTGGAAATTTTTGATGTGACGGAAAAAGGGGTTGTTCTTGACGGCCAGATTATGCCTGGAGAGACGGACGCATTTCGCTTACGCTTGAACGGCAAGAGCGAATACAGATTGAAAGTTGTAGCGCGCGAACTTCAGCCGTATGTCGGCGATGCCGTTCCCGGCTTTTTCAATCCCGCCGTTGTTGTAAAAGACTCTTTGGGGAATGTCGTTGCTTTTGGAGACGACACATCGCGATTCAAGCCCGATCCGATTTTTAACTTTGTGCCGCCTTTTACGGGAGAATATACTATTGAAATCCACGATCTCCTTTATCGCGGTCGCGCAGATTTCGTTTATTCAATTGAGATCGCTCCATACGTGAAATCGGAAAAAATCGCCGAAACAAAAGAAGATGATATTTTGAAGGACGGAGTTCTTGAGTTTTCAGGCAAGGTTTCGGAGGCGGAAAAAAAATCAACGTGTGAGTTCACGGTTGAAAAACCAGGGAAGAAGTTTTTAGAGGTGTTTGCCAGAAGAGACGGCTCTTCGCTCGATGCGGTTCTCACTTTACGAAAAGCATCGTCCTCCCAAACGATTATGCAATGGGATGATGTTACGAATAAAGTTTTCGTTGGAACGATCCCTCAAGTTGAATGTGATCCAGTCGGCGAATACGATTTTACAGAAGCAGGGCGTTATGTCGCGGAAATCACCGACCGCACAGGTCACGGGGGCGACGATTATTTTTGGAAACTTGAAGTCCGCGATCCCACTCCTCAATTTGAGGTGTATAGTACGCGCTCCACTTTGCCGATTAGTAACACAAAAGATTTCAAAATGGATTTCGTTATTGTCCGCAAGGATGGATATAACGGAACTGTTACGTTGGAGTTCCCCAAAGAAATCGCGGCGAAAAATTTTGTAGCGACGTCTGGCGTTGAAAGGATAACGACTCAAGTAAAATATGCCAGCCGCAAATATTCGGAACTTAAGCCGATAAAGATTTTTGCAAGAGGAATTTCAAATGGAAAAATATTACGCCGCGAGGTTGTTGCGTGTGACGAATACGAACAGGCATTCGCGTGGCGGCACTTGGTGCCCGCGCAATCGTTTTTGCTCCGTGGAGTTTTTATAAAACCGTCAGGCGACAAAAAATCCGCCCAGAACAAAACGAAAAAAACGAAAAAGTAATTACGCTTCAGATAGAAGCTCAATACTTACAGGACCGTCGTTAACTAACTCTACTTTCATGTCTGCGCCGAAAGTTCCCGTTTGAACTTTATCTTCGCCGAGAAGAGTTTTTAAATTGTTTACGACACGCTCATAAAGAGGAATCGCCTTTTCAGGTCGGGCGGCATTTGAAAAGCCAGGACGCCGCCCGTGTGCAGTGTCGGCATAAAGCGTGAATTGCGAAACTACAAGAACTTCCCCGCCTACATCTTGAAGAGAAAGATTCATCATATCTTTTTCATCTGTAAACAGTCTCAATACGGGAATGCGTGATGAAATCTTGTCGGCAATCGCTTCTGTGTCGGTATGGGTTACGCCGAGCAGAATCAAGTACCCTTTTTTTATTTCTGCCGTTTTTACACCGTCAATCGTTACAGATGCCCTTGTTACTCTTTGCAGCCAAGCTTTCATTTTCGTTTTCCTTCCAATGCTTCGATCGAGCGTTTGAGAATTCCGTTCATGTATGCAATTGCCATGCCGTAATTCGTGATGGCGACACCTTGCGATTTTGCGCGTGTTACACGTGTTTTCATTTCGCGTTCATTAAGCATGCAGCCGCCGCAATGGATAACCATTTTGTAAGGAGTCAAATCTTCGGGGAAATCGTTACCGCTTGAAAAAACGAAATCGATTTTCTTCTTCGTGTATTCTAAAATCCAACGAGGAAGTTTCACAGTTCCGATATCTTCGCATTGACGGTGATGAGTGCAGCCTTCGGAAATGAGGACTTTGTCTCCATCGTTTAATTCATCGAGTTTAAACGATCCTTGTGCAGATTCATTTAAGGCTCCTTTCCTTCGCGCCATCAAAATTGAAAAGGAAGTGAGGGGAATCGATGAAGGGATTGTTTTTTCAACTTCTTTAAATGCCTGCGAATCGGTAATCACCAATCGCGGAGTTTCGTTAAGAGTTTGTATCGTCCGCAAAAGTGTTGACGGTTGGCAGACGTATGCCATCGCGCCAGAATCGATGATGTCGCGGATGACTTGCTGCTGCGGAAGAATCAGCCGTCCCTTTGGAGCAGACGCGTCAATTGGCGTTACTAAAACAACAATGTCGCCTTGCGACAGCAAATCCGAAACGAGAGGATGAGACTCTTTTTTCTTCGCAAATGTTTTTAAGGTTTCTTTCAACTCTTCGATTCCGCATCCTGTTTTCGCGCTGACGCAAATGTTGGGAGCGTTTGGGATTGCTGAAATCTTATTATTCAAATCCGTCTTGTTCCAAACGATGATGTAATCTAAATTGCGGGAACGAATGGAGTTTATAAAATCAAGTTCTTCTTTGCTGACGGGAGCGGAAGAGTCGATGACGAAAACGGCCACATCTGATTTGTCGAGAATCTGCGCGGTACGTTTTATGCGCAATTCCCCTAATTCACCTTCATCGTCAAATCCCGGTGTGTCGAAAAGAAGAACGGGGCCTAACGGCAAAATCTCCATCGCTTTTGCCACGGGGTCGGTCGTCGTTCCTTTTATGTCTGAAACGATTGAAACATTTTGCCCCGTGACGGCGTTGATGACACTTGACTTGCCTGCATTCCTTTTCCCAAAAAATGCAATGTGGAGCCGTTCTCCGGATGGTGTTTCGTTCATTGATGCCATCAGTATCAAAAACGGAAATCCCGTTTCCCTTTCTTTATTTCTTCAAGCCACTGAGCGCACTTTTCCCGTGCGGCAGGGGTTGAAACTTTTTCAAGTTCGCGCTTGATCATTTCGTCGCCTTTTTCGCGCGTTTTTTCTGTCGCATAGTCGATTAGATATTCTTGAAGCGTCAAGAGCGCATTTGGGTGACAGTAGTTTTGGATTTGCTTACTTTTGCAAAGAGCCATAAACCTGTCGCCCGTACGGCCTTCGCGGTAGCACGCCGTACAAAATGAAGGCAAGAACCCTAATTCAATGAGCCATTTGATAACTTCATCAAGAGTGCGCTGATCGGATACGTCAAATTGTTCCGTGTCGTGAGGGCGTTCCTTTTCTGAATACCCGCCTACGCTTGTCCGCGAGCCGCCGCTTATTTGCGTGACACCGAGTTGTAATAATTTTTTTCGTGTCTCTTCCGATTCGCGCGTAGAAATAATCATGCCCGTATACGGAACGGCCACGCGGATGCAGGCTGTGATTTTTTCAAACATCTCGTCTGAAAGCGAGTTGTCGAAATCGTTTGGATCGATGTCGTCGGCGGGCTTGATGCGAGGAACGGAAATAGTGTGAGGACCGGTGCCGAAAACGGCTTCAAGGTGTTCGGCGTGCATCAAGAGCCCTGCAAATTCGTAGCGGTATTTGTCGAGGCCGAATAAAACGCCAAGACCTACATCGTCAATACCGCCTTGCATGGCACGGTCGTGCGCCTCCGTATGGTAGGCGTAATTGTGTTTCGGACCTGTCGGATGCAAATACTCGTAGGCTTCGCGGTGATACGTTTCCTGGAAAAGAATATACGTACCGATGCCGGCTTCTTTTAGTCTACGATAATTTTCGACCGTCGTGGCGGCAATGTTTACATTTACTCTTCTGATGGCCCCGTTTTTGTGCTTGATGGAATAAATCGTCTTTATACATTCCAAAATATATTCAAGCGGGTTGTTTACGGGATCTTCACCCGATTCTATCGCAAGGCGTTTATGGCCCATATCCTGCAAGGCAATTACTTCTTTGCGAACTTCATCTTGCGTAAGTTTTTTGCGGGGAATGGTTTTGTTTTTTATATGATATGGACAATAGAGACATCCATTGACGCAATAGTTTGACAGATATAACGGAGCAAAGATGACGATACGGTTCCCGTAAAAATCATCTTTGATCTGTTTTGCCAATTCAAAAATTTCTTTGTTTTTTTCTTCTATTTCGCAAGCGAGCAACACGGATGCCTCGCGATGCGAAAGACCTTTGCGCTCACGTGCCTTTTGAAGAATGGAATCAATCAAGTCGGCGTCTTTTTTGTGGGCGTCGGCAAATTCCAATGTAGCGACGATTTCCTCGTGGGAGATAAACTCGTCGGCCTTCATTGATTTTGGATCATACATTTTATTTCTTCCTTCTCTGAAAGAAACAATTATACCAAAATATCATACTTCTGTACTGTCAGTAAATTTGTGATTTCGCAACACTTGTCCTTTTGTGATGAGTGTGTTAAAATCCGATTTTATGTAATCGTGAAAATGATGGTAGGGCGGTCGCCCCGCGACCGCCGAATATTTACGTGGAGGAATAATTTTAAAATCGCACTTGCTAAAACGGCAATTTTTTGATACAATAATTTCATCTTTAAAACAAAGGAGAAAATAAAAATGGCAGGAACACTTGTAGAACGCGTCACACAGATTATCGTCGACCAGCTCGGCGTAAATGCGGAACAGGTTACCCCCGAAGCGTCTTTCATCGACGATCTCGGCGCGGACTCACTTGACTCCGTTGAGCTTATCATGGCTTTCGAAGAAGAATTCGGTGCTACGATCCCAGAAGAGGATGCAGAAAAGCTTACATCTGTTGGCAAGATCATTGATTATCTTACAGAAAAGGGTTATGGCGACGCTCAGTAAGAGCTTGCTAAAATCTTTTAAGATAAAAAAGAAGGGGCTTAAAACCCCTTCTTTTTTTATTTAAGCCCCAATCTTTCCCACGCCTTTTTAGTTGCGACGCGCCCTTTTGCCGTGCGTTCCAAATACCCTTCATTTATCAAGAACGGCTCATACGCTTCTTCTATCGTGTCTGGCTCTTCGCCTACACAAACGGCAATAGTTGAAAGACCTACAGGTCCGCCATTGTATTTCGCGCAAATTGTTTCCAAAATGCGCAAATCCATTTCATCAAGCCCGTTCGGGTCGATTTCAAGCAAGGAAAGCGATGCGGCGGCAACATCTTTTGATATAAAATTGTCTGCCTTTACCTGGGCATAATCACGGACTCTGCGAAGGAGATTGTTTGCGATACGTGGTGTGCCGCGCGAGCGCGAGGCAATTTCAAGAGCGCCTTCATTGTCAATGTCGATCCCGAGCTTGGCGGCGGAACGCTTTACGATGTCTGCCAAGTCTTGCGGCGAATATGGGTCGAGGCGATTGACTAACCCAAAACGCGCACGCAGAGGGGCGGCGATGAGGCCGATGCGGGTCGTTGCGCCTACGAGCGTGAAACGCGGCAGTTCCAATCGAACACTGCGGGCATTGGGGCCCTGATTGATCATGATGTCGATAGCGAAATCTTCCATCGCGGAGTAAAGATACTCTTCCACGGTTTTGGCCATGCGGTGAATTTCGTCGATAAAGACAATATCTCCCGCCTCCAGCGATGTAAGCAATCCCGCAAGATCGGCCGGTTTGGTGAGTACCGGCCCGGAAGTCGTTTTAACCCTCACTCCCATAGCTTCGCCGAGAATATAGGAAAGCGTGGTCTTACCCAATCCGGGCGGCCCGGAAAACAGCACGTGATCCAAGGTCTCTCCGCGCTCCTTTGCCGCCTGCACCGCCAGCATAAGCCTATCGCGAATCTTCCCCTGCCCGACAAATTCCCCGAATTCCGATGGGCGCAGTTTATTGTCGAATGCCGTATTTCGCCGGTTTAACGATTCGCTTGTCCGTTCAATTGCCATAAAAAATCCTTCTGTCAATCGGCCTGTCCATTCACTTTATCCAACAGCGCAATCGCCGCCGCCGTCTCTGCTCGACGACGGGAATCGGCGGTAGCAACGGCCGACCCCATTCCTTGAACCTCAACCATTACCGTCACCGTCGGCGCATGCGACGGCCCCTTCTCTTCAAGCACCGTGTATTTCGGCAGACGAGCCGGCTTACGCGCCTGAGAGAGCACCTGCAGATATCCTTTAGGATTGTCGCCCCACTCGTTGAACTTCTCGCCGATGGGCAGTTCAAGGCGGTCAAAAACCATTTTTGCAGCCGCAATTCCACCGTCGAGCCAAACCGCACCCAACACGGCTTCC
>JAGCMU010000049.1 GCA_017646325.1 Kiritimatiellia bacterium | reverse complement strand
TTTCATACGCAAAAGAAATATTTTCAATTTTTACGACTCTATCCCCGGAGGCTGCAGACGTATCCATTTTAAGAGTAACTTGCTGGACTCGTCCACGACGGCTTGCAAATTCAAGACGCAATTTTCTCAACGCCTCTACACGCCCCTGATTACGTGTACGACGGGCCTTTACACCTTGACGAATCCACGCCTCTTCTACGGCAAGTTTCTTTGCCTTCTTAAGCCACATCGCCTCTTCATCTGCGATGAGTTCCGCCTTACGCTTTAAAAACGTCCTATAATCGCAATTCCACCCTGCAAGCTCGCCGCGGTCTAAATCGTAAACATAATTTGCCGCCGACTTCAAAAACGCGCGATCATGCGTGACGAAAATGAACGCCGTTTCCGTTTGACGTTTTATGAACGATTCAAGCCATTCGATCGATTGCACATCAAGATGGTTTGTCGGCTCATCCAACAACACAATGTCTGGTTCATCAGAAAGAGCTTTTGCCAACAGCACCCTTCTGCGCATACCGCCAGAAAGAGTGTTAAAAACGGCATTGGGATCTAAAGACATTTGCGAAATATATTTTGCGGACACGGCAATTTCCGCAACAGTTCCAGGACGGTCGGAAGGAACTTCCTGTTCGAGAAAAGCGACCTTTACGCCTGGAGCCTTAATAATTTCACCCGTATCACATTCCAATTTTCCGGCAATGACTTTGAGAAGAGAAGATTTCCCTTCTCCATTTCGACCGGTGATACAAGCACGATCGCCCGATGAAATATTCATCGAGACAGAATCTAAAATTACGGGACCTCCAAAAGCAAGAGAGACGTCCCGTAACGAGAGCAAATGTCTGGGAGCCACGGAACGACTCAGGTTTTATTGCGGTAAGTGATGCGACCTTTAGTAAGGTCGTATGGTGAAAGTTCAACCTTTACTTTGTCGCCAATAGCAATCTTGATAAAAAACTTACGCATTTTTCCGGAAATGTGAGCAAGAATTTCATGCCCATTTTCCATACGCACTTTATACATAGTAGCAGGAAGGACCTTTACAACAGTTCCTTCAACTTCAATAGCTTTTTCTTCGTCGTTCGCCATATAACTCCATTTTTGTGTTAAAAGATTGAATAATTATACCATAAAATGAAAGGAAATGCAAAAACCAAAATTTACACATCGGAATTGAAAACAATCAGAAGAACTCACTTTTCTATGCCCACTTTTTTGTATTTTTTGGTATAATCATAGTATGAAAAAAACGAAGAGAAAATATGGTCAAGCCATGATTGAATACATTATCGTATTCTCTGTTCTTTTTGTTTCCATTGTTACTGCGTTGACGTTCTTCATACGGGCAACAAATCGCTCTGCGGAGAACTCACGTATTTTAGTAACGGCACAAGACCCATAAAAAAATTTACGTTAAAAAAGGAGAAGAAAATGAAAGCAGTAAAATCAAAACGCGGTCAGACGATGGTTGAATACATCATAATCGTTGCACTTATTGCAATCTCGCTCATTGCGGTATTCACATACTTTGGCAAAGCGACTG
>JAGCMU010000048.1 GCA_017646325.1 Kiritimatiellia bacterium | reverse complement strand
TGGTCGGATTTTGAAGGCGGGGATGTTATGAAAGCTGGAAGAGGGTTTATTTCTACAAAACATAAGCCGATTGATGAGTGCGAAGCGGCAGATACGATTGATAAGCACATGTATCGTGGACCTTCGATGTATCCTGTAAACGACCGCCGCATTAGCTTCCTTGGCGAATATGGCGGGTTAGGACATCCGGTGGAAGGACACCTTTGGAAATCTTCGAAAGACGGAAAGGGCAACTGGGGTTACGGCGGCATCGCCGACACAAAGACACGTGAAGGCTTGGAAAAAACGTATTTGGATCTCTTGCAAAAGGTCGAAGATTATTCCAAAAAGGGTCTCGCTGGTGCCATTTATACGCAAACAACGGATGTGGAAATTGAAATTAACGGCCTTCTTACATACGATCGCAAGGTCTTTAAATACAATTCTCAAGTGCTTAAAAATGCACACGAAAAACTTTATAAGGAAGCTGAAAAGGCTGCCTTAGCAAAGTAAAAAATCATAGCAAATTTTCTGGGTTGTCAAATTTGGAAAATTATGATAAAATTAATGCTCGTTTTTTGGAAAAGAAAAAGGAAAATATATGCCAACAATCAATCAATTGATTCGTAAGGGTCGTCAACCCCTTGCAAAGCATTCGAAATCACCGGCACTTAAAGAGTGCCCACAGCGTCGTGGTGTCTGCCTCGTTGTTAAGACAATGACGCCTAAGAAGCCAAACTCGGCTCTTCGTAAAGTTGCCCGTGTACGCTTGACCACAGGTCATGAAGTTACGGCTTACATCCCAGGCGAAGGTCATAACCTTCAGGAACACAGTGTTGTTCTCGTTCGTGGCGGTCGTGTAAAAGACCTTCCTGGTGTTCGTTATCATATCGTCCGTGGCGTATTGGATTCCCTCGGAGTATCTGGTCGTAACCGCAGCCGTTCCAAGTACGGTGTAAAGCGTCAAAAAGAAGAAAAGAAGTAAGGGTAGGTAAGATATGTCAAGACGTGCACGTAAGATTGTAAAACGGGTTTCAACAGATCCTAAGTACAATTCAGAACTTATTGCTCATTTAATTCGTGTTTTGATGCGTTCTGGTAAGAAGACTACTGCTGAACGTATTGTTTATGGTGCAATTGACAAGATCGCTGATGATCTTGCAAACAATCCAGCCAAGTTCAACAAGGATGCTGATAAGAATCAGATCAAGGATCCTATTGAAGTTGTCACCATGGCTATCGAAAACATGAAGCCAAAGGTAGAGGTCAGAACTCGTCGTGTTGGTGGTACGACGTATCCTGTCCCAACCGAAATCAACCCTGTTCGTCAGCTCTCACTCGCTCTTCGCTGGATGACTACTTATGCTGGTGGTCGCCGCGGTATGGGTATGCCTGCTGCTGTTGCCGCTGAAATCGTAGACGCATTTCAGGGTCAGGGTAACGTTATTAAAAAGCGTGATGACGTTCACAAGATGGCTCAAGCCAACAAGGCTTTTGCTCATTACGCGTGGTAATAGATAAATTCGATTTCTTTTCCAAATACGTTACAAAACTGGGTGAAAGCCCAGTTTTGTTGTTTTTATCGATTTATTCAATTACGATAGGCGTTCCAACATCAATTAATTCAAAGAGCCGTATCGCATTCCAATTTGCAAGGCGAAAGCATCCGTGTGATTCAGCTCTGCCGATTTTCTCCGGGATTGGCGTTCCGTGGATACCGTAAGTGGGAATAGATAGACTAATCCACGAACTTCCCACCGGGTTGTTAGGCCCTGGCGGATAAATGTATTTTTTCTTTTTGCCGGTTTCTTCCGTATACGTGTAATTTGGTTTTGGCGCGTATGCAGTGACGTATATTTCGCCCTTTGGAGGAAGCTTTGATTTTTCTTTAGCTATCGAACAGGGGAAAAGGGCGATAAGTGTTCCGTTCTCATCAAATGCCGTAATTTCAAAACGTGAAAGCGATATGCGCAAAATAGATGCAATCGTTTTTTTGTCCTGTGGCGGAAAGTATGGAATCGTCACCTTTGATCCCGCTGGCGGATTTGGCCAATTTAGCGTTGGGTTGAGGCGCCTTAAGGCTGCTTGAGAAAGGTGGCCTCTTTCCGCGTACATTTCCTCGATCGTTTCATATCCCATTGATGACATTTTAGATTTTTCAAGTGGTGTTTTAGGAATCGGAGTAAGCGAGTCATAGTCCGACTGGGAAATTATCATCACTTGAAAAAGGTCTTTCTCTTTTGAGAAAAGTGTATTATATGCCTGCAGAGGCGTTTGTGGAGTCTCAATCCCTTTGACGGCACAGTATGTCGCAAGGGCGACATCTGATTTTCGTCCCCATTGTCCGTCAATCGTGTTGGGAGAAAAGCCTGCCCGATCAAGACATATTTGAACGGCAAGTGTTTTTGAGTCGCGAAACAAAGTAGATGCGTCTATTTGAGACAAAAGGGTAAGTGCCGTTAAAAGGATATATCCGTGAGGTTTCATTTCTTCTCTGTTTGTTTTACTTGTCTAAGGCCTAAGGGGTCGTCAAAAATAATTCCTACAGCCATTGTCGCTATGACGGCCGTCAATATGATGATGAGATGAATAACGATTTTCAGCCACAAGGGAAAATTCTTTTTTGATTTCGGTTTCGTCATTCCGCCGTAATTGTCGCCGAGATAATCGACCATATCCTGTAAAATGGAACCTGCTTCGACGGCAAAACATTCAACATACGCGTATGGAACTTTGCCGTATCCGCCATCGCTCCACTTGTCGCCCCAACTGTTTCTGACGATAAAATATCCTCCGCCTGCAACAGACGGGTCGTCATTATATCCTACAATCAAAACGCCATGCAAACCTTTGCGGCGGTTGTTTGTATAGACTTGCCCGTTTTCATCCTCAAGGAATTTCGGGAATGAAAAATCAAATTCGTCGCACCCTTCAAAATAATCCATCGTTATACAAACTGGCATAGGGCGGCGAGAGTTTGCGCCAGATAAAATACTGCGGATTTCATCAACGTTTTTGGGCGAACGAAGGAAGTACAATCCCAATGGCATACGGTGTTTGAGAGCGTCCTCGTCCGTGCCGGGAGGAAGCTGGGCGACATCTTCAGGCAAGAGTGTTCCCGCCGCTGGGGAATATGGCCAAAGGCTATATCTGCAGACACCGCGCGTTTCAAGGACACGGAAACAACTGCGTAAGAGCGTGCCTGAATCGTCCATTACCCGAGAACGTACGCCGCTCGCAAAAGTTTCAAAAAAAGGCTTTACGGCATTTTCGTTCCCTTCGTTTGCCGCCTGAATCATTTTAAGCTGGAGAATTTGCTTGTGATAGGCGATTTCAAATGCAGGATGGACTTTTTCGCCTTTCTTCAGCATTTCCAAATTTCGTTCAACGCCTGCTCTTTCAAATTGCTTCGTGGCCTCATGGAGGTATTGGACGCTGAAACGGAGTTTGCAATCGCCAAAATATTCGATGAGAGCCACTACGGAATTTGATACGCAAGTGCCGCGATTTTCCTGATGGTAAATCGGAGGCATTTTCGCCCGTAGAGATATGGAACTCGGCAAAAGGTCGTTCTTTTGAGTCCGTCTCTTAGACTCTTTGAGCTTTTTCAAATATTCCGATTGTTCTTTTGGAAAAAAATATGCGTTTGCGTTAGACATTTAGAAGAACATCAATTTACCGGGAGAAGGTTTGTTGTTGTCAAAAGAAAACGAAACGTCCGGATTTTTAAGACCGGCTAAAAACATTCCAAACGCCATTTCGCCAACGCCGTCACGGATTGTGATTTCTTGGCCTGAGACTTTGAAAACTCCCGTTTTAAAAAGGTCTCCGGTTATAGAATATACACTTACTGTAATTTGCGTCGTGACATCGGCTTTGGGCGGAATGATTATTTCCGCCTTCCAAGATTCATTATCCGCTGCAAATACGAAGCGCACAGGCTCGTTTGGAGTCGTCATAGCCTCGATAGGGGATGATATGGAGTCTTTCGTTCCTGCTGCGAGCAAATCAAATTCTGGAGTGGCGTTCAAAAGCGCCATTTGTCTTTCATAAACGAAAGCATTTAAACGCTCTGCCATCACTACAGCATGAGGGCGGCAGTGTTTTTTCGTGAATGACGTGATGAAATCACGATCTTCACGCGACATTGTCGTGGTATTATTTATTGCTTTCATATTTCACCTTTAATTCCTTCATGTCTTTAACCGCTCGGGAGAACATCTGGTCCACATTTGCCTCCGAAGAGATTCCAAGCATGACTTTGATTTCCGTTGAAGACAGATTCATTCGCAATTTAAGGAGATGAACGTAGGCTCTCATCGGATTTTTCTTCCACAAATCGCCAAAGCATTTTTGGACGATTTCCCATTCTTCTCTCTTTTTTTGCGAAGGGTCTTCTTTGGGAGAGGATGTTGAAAAAGAAGAATCTGACATTTGAATTGAAATTTTTTCTTCGAAGCTCATATCGTCTGAATTAGCTTCGTCGCTTATTCCTCCAGCCCCTAATAAAATTTCTTTCGTCTTTGAAGGATTCATACGATTAATATAGCCCCTGATATACGTACGAAACCAGCCGAGGACACTCCCGCCGTCATCCCTATATAAATTAATCTTGTCCTTATGAATCATTTCTTCATAAAGCATTCCAAATAATTCATATTTATCAATATTCCATTTGCCGACCTTTTGTGAATTCCTAAAGCTGTTTGTCTCGGCTAAAACGGCATATTCCCAAATAAAAGACCATGCATCCGCATCTTGCTCTTTAAGCAAAATCCAGAGTTCGTGGTCGCTCAACATTTTTATTCCTGAATACATGTGTTTTTCCCAATTGTTTATATGATAATATTATACCATACATAAGTATTCAATGGGCATTTTTATGCTATAATTACCTTATGAAAAAAATTATACCTATGATTATGTGTGTAGCTGCTGGTGCAGTCAACGCATTTGAGTGTTCGCCTGCCGCGAAAGCGAAGGCACGCGATTTCATTGATAATGAAAAGCAATTCCATCTTGGCTTTTTGCCAACGGAACAATCTAACCCCATTACCGCCACCCTCGAAGAGGATTTTAAGCGTTCTACTCTTGCAGGGGTTCAATGCTTACAGCGTGGGGATCGCCAAATTCCAATCACGATGCGCCACGTTTTTGCCAGTGCGGAGTTTGAAAAATTAGTTTCATCGATGGTTGAAACTCTCAAAGCTCCAAAGGGAAGAATAATTTTCTCTGGATGTGGCGCTACTGGGCGACTTTCCATTTTGCTTGAATCAATGTGGAGAGACTTCTTCTATCGTCGTGCTTCGGAGTTGACCCCTCAAGAACGTGCACTTGCCGATCGCAGCGCATCGATTATGACGGGCGGCGACTTTGCTCTCATTCGTTCAGTTGAATTTTTCGAAGACTTTGCAGAAGGCGGGCGTCGTCAAGCAGCGGCACTCAATGTAGGTGAGGGCGATACTTTTGTCGCAATTACAGAAGGTGGAGAAACCTCTTCCGTATTGGGTACTTTGAAGTATGCCGCCGAACATGGTGCAAAGTGCTTTTTGGTTTTCAACAATCCAGCCGACCTTTTGCGTGGTTATCTCGACCGCTGCCGTGAAGCAATCGACAATCCAAAGGTTACGGTTATCGATATTTACTGCGGGTCTATGTCTGTTGCTGGATCTACTCGTATGCAGGCAACGAGTTCGGAGCAGCTTCTCGGCTCTTGCGCTCTTGAAGCCGCTCTCGTCCGCGTATTGCCGCGCTTTAAAAAGGAAACTGCAAAGGATTATACTCTTGCCTTTGAAAAACTCCTTGCGGGGCTTGAATCTCCCGGCGGCCGTGCAGGGCTCGTAAAAGCGATTGAATACGAAAAAGGCATTTATGAAAAGGGCGGGCGCATCACGTATCTTGCAGACAAGTGCATGCTTGATCTTTTTACCGACAATACGGAACGCTCACCTACATTCATGATCCCACCGCTTAGATCAAGCCGCGATAAGCATCTTGCTCAAAGCTGGGCGTTTGTAAAAAATCCTCTTCATCCAACTGAAGCGTGCTGGAGCGAAATGATGCGTCGTCATCCGCGTTGCTTGAACTTCACTTCGGAAGATGCCCGCTCGTTGAAAATGCCTCAGCGCTTCATTGATAATCCTCCGCTTATCAAATATTCCGACTTGATTACGTATATGATCGGCAATGAGCCGTCACCAGAGCGTATCAAGGGTTATAATAGGGCTTCTGCTGTGATGCTTACAGTTGGTGAAAAGCCCGAGGCTTATACTGTTGCCGCCAAAAAACTTGCCAAGGATTGGCCGGAATCGCTCGAATTTCATATCGGTCCAGTTGCAACGGACGGAATTTGGGTGAATATGGAAATTGCCGATTCTCCGCTTGAGATTTGGAAGCATTTAGCAGTAAAACTCGCATTCAATTGCCTTTCTACAGGTACGATGGCGTCAATGGGACGTGTCGCAGGCAACTGGATGAGCTGGGTGTCCATCTCAAACAAGAAGCTCATTGACCGCGGCATTCGCCTTCTTATCGAGCTTGGCGGCGTATCGTACGAAGAGGCGGCTCAACGTATTTTTGCTGCGGAGGAATGGGTCGCTGCGCAGGATTGGACAGGCAAGGAAGAGCCAAGCGCAGTACAAGTCGCTCTTATGCAGCTTCGCAAGGAAAAGGCGACAAAGTAATAAAGGAGTTATGATGAAAAAGGTGTTAAAGGCTGAGAAGTTGTGTGCGTCGTACGGTAAAGGCAATGCGCAAGTTGATGTGTTGAAGGATTTTGAATTCAATATGGATAATGGTGCATTTGAAGCCTTGATGGGACCAAGCGGCTCGGGAAAGTCCACGTTCCTCCATATAGCCTCTCGTCTTTTAACGCCTTCATCCGGCAAAGTCTTTGTCGGCGATGCTGAAATCACATCAATGGGCGATTCGGACAGCGCAAAGTTTCGTCGCTCGAATATTGGGGTAGTTTTCCAAAGTTTCAACTTGGTTGAAAGTCTCAATGTCGAAGAAAATATCGTTTTGCCTGTCCGTCTCGCGCATGGCGCTGTCGATAAGGCACGCTTGGAAAAACTCATAAATATTTTGGGGCTTGAAGGAAAAGAGAAGAAAAAGCCAGGAGAACTTTCTGGCGGCGAGTGCCAAAGAGTTGCAATCGGAAGGGCCGTTTACGCATCGCCCAAAATAATTTTTGCCGATGAGCCTACGGGGAATTTAGACACTATTTCTTCTCAAGGTATTTGCAAATTGCTTTCGCGATTGAATAAAGACGAATCTTGTGCGATCCTTCTCGTTACTCACGATCCTGTCGTTGCGTCGTATGCAAACAAGGTTCACTTTTTAAAGAATGGCGTGATTGTGGATTCCATTGAAACCGATCACGACGCATCAAAGATTTCCGGACACTATTTAAAAACGTTTAATCGATCGGGGTTTTAGGTAATGTTATTTAAGTTGGTGTTGAAATCTCTGAGTAAGGGCAAAGCGCGTTTTTTGTGTGCGATGCTCGGAGTTGCTTCTGCCGTCGGAGCTGTCGCTTTTATGTTTTCGCTCACGGCGACAAATGATGCTCAAGCTCCTCATACTGCCCGCTATTTGACCGCTCCATGGCAGGCATGGAAAATCGATGGCTTGGAAATGAGGGGACGAGGGCGTTCTTCTGAAAAAAGCGGCGAAGAAAAGAGAGCGGCGATAACGAAAGAGAAGGGCGATAAGGTTTTTGATTTAGTTGGAATGACTATAGACTATCGCCCCGACGGAAGAGTGTTGCAAGGCCCGCCGATGATAGCGGTGATATCAAAAACACCAAAAGAAAATCCGTATAAGAACGCAATGCTCGAAGGACGTTTCCCTGATAACAACGCTTCCGAATTTGAAGTTGTTCTTACGAGAGGAACTATGAAGCGTTTTGGGCGCGGAAAGATTCCTCAAATTGGAGAGAGTGTAAAATTTGTAGGACAAAAGGGTACGTTGACAGCCCGCATAACGGGATATCTTTCCTTGGAAAAACTTCCAATGGGTTTCCCTGGAGCGTTTGTAAACGACAAGGCGTTTGCGACTTTGGAAAAAGAAAAACACGGCAAGTTGCATTTGTGGAAGACTCCTCCATAGAAGGAAATAAAAGGGCTTCAAACTCCTGATACGATTGCCGTCCAATTTACGTCTGACGCTTCGCGCAATATGGATAGAGCGAAACCGTTGATGCTATGGGCGGCCGTATTGACGGCGCTTTGCCTTTTAGTAAATTCTCTCATCCTTTCTCTTGAGGCCAAGCGAAAAGAAATCGCGACATTGCGTCTTGTCGGATTGACGAAATGGGGCGTCGTAAAAATCGTTTTCATCGAATCTTTTTTGGCGTCATTCGCAGGAATGGTTACAGGGATTTCCGTTGCGATGCTTTCGCTTTACCTTTATGTTAAAAGCGATCCTGCTACATTTCCGATGGGGGTGGCATTTGCAAAAGGTGAGATTATTGCGTCGATAATCTCAGCTATTGTCATTTCAATCTTGTCTGTATTGATAATTTTGAAAAAGGTGTTGACTTTGCAGGTCCTTGATGTGGCTGACGTTCCTATGTCGAACAGAAAGCGCAGCGTCGGTATGGCTGTTACGTTCGCGTTTGGCGTGGGTGCGTTTGTCGCGGTGGAAGTATGGGGCGCGTCTTTGATGAAAGCGTTTATCCCTTCTCCTGAGCTTCCTGACGCGATAGTGTCGCTGCTTCCAGGAGGGGCAAGTTCCTTTGATATTGAAAAACTGAAGAATCTTCCGGGAGTAAAAAAGATAGCCGAACTTCAACCTTTGCAGCTTTACTTTGCAGAAGAGGGAAAGCGCGAGGAAAAAACCGTTCAAGGGAAAATGAAAGCACGCAGTAATGCTCTTTTGCTGGCGAGCGATTGGCTTCCTGAATTTAAATTTACGCAGTCTGATTATGCATCTGCAAAGGCGAAAATAATGTCGTCTGATTCTTGTATCATTACAGACATGATGGCTCGCGCAAGAAAGCTGAAAGTGGGAGATAAAATCAAGCTTGATTCAAGAGGCGCGGTAATCGAACTTGAAGTTGCAGGTGTCGTGGATTTGAATTGGCACATGGTTACATCAAGAGGATTGGTGAGAGGTTTGAACCGTATGCCGAGTTTTACAGACGGCCCTCTTTTTGTTTCTTTCGATACGATTGCAGCGGCAGATTTCCGACCTGCCCAAATGGTCCGAATGACGCACGTATGGCTTGATTATGAAGATAAGTTTTTAAAAGAAAATGGAGTTTTTCCTGCTGGAAGAAAGGTTGAAAAATCAATTGGCGAAGCATTGGGCAATCCTCCTGATTTCACAACACGCCTTCATTCACGCGATGAGATAGCCGATGGTACGTTGAGCCATGGAGCAAATTTAATCGGGGCAATGGCGCGAATTCCATTTATCTTTTTGGCCGTTCTTTCAATCGGTTTTGTCGCTCTTTTGGTGGCGGCGACAGACGCGTCAAAGCGCGAATATATGACTCTTCGCGCAGTCGGTGCGACGCACGCTCAAATTATGTATAGACTTTTAAAAGTAGCCCTTCGCGCCGCCGGATGGGGAATTTGTTTTGGTGTTCCCGGCGGAGCGTTGGCGGGATGGCTCTTTACAGGGATGACGCGCTCTGCAATGTCGCATTGGGGATTGCCGCCCTCGTTCGTGGTGCCATATCCCGTTATTGTTCAAGGCGTTATGGGTGCTGTTTTATTTATGCTTTTAGTGTCTATTCCAACATCGTGGATACTCGTTAAACGTGTTAAGGTGTAAGGGCGTTATGGTAAAAGTATCGGTTATCATCCCTACATACAATCGTTCGCAAATGGTATGCGAATGTATTGATTCCGTTTTAAAAAGCACGTTTCAGGATTTTGAGATTGTTGTAGTTGATGATTGCTCTCCCGACGATACTCGTGAAAAAATCGCAGCAGCATACGGGAATGAGAAGAGACTTCGCTATATCCGCAACGAGAAAAATTCCTATCAGGCAGCGTCACGCAATAATGGAGCAGAGATTGCTCAAGGCGATTATATGCTCTTTTTAGATGACGACAATAAAGTACATCCGGATATGATAGAGGAGCTGTTAAGCGCGTTTGCCCGTCATGAGGATGCGGGGCTCGTTGCACCGCTTGCAATTCATCAGCGCTCCGGGAAAGAAAATTTGATTTGGACATTAGGCAGCG
>JAGCMU010000047.1 GCA_017646325.1 Kiritimatiellia bacterium | reverse complement strand
TTACGGGAGCGAATAGCTACCAGTGCGCTACTTGTGTTTCAAACGGAACACTCTCTGTTGTTTCAGGCGCGCTTCCCGCGACGACGCTTCGTCTCGGTGGCGGCGTAATTGATCTTTGCGGTGCAACGCACGAAGTTGAAAATCTTGTCGGCAGCGGCGTCGTTTCAAATGGAACGCTTGTTGTTACTGGCGCTGTTTGGCCTGGTGTCGGTGATTCGGGAGTTCTCTCCATTGATTCAACAGCGTCGATTACCCTTTCAAAAATAGGATGCTTCATTTCCGAGGACGGTTCATGCGGCAAACTTGAGGTCGCAGGCTCTCTTGATATTTCAGGAGTGGAAATTGTCTCGGAAAATATGGATAAGAAGAGCGACAAGCCGCTTACGCTTGTGAAAGCTGCAAGGCTCATAGGTTCGCCCTCTATGAGTTCAGTTGATGGTGTTAGAGTTTCTGTCATAGATAGCTCTCTACGTCTTGGAATCAAGGGTCTCACAATAATGGTCAGGTGAAAAAATGGTTTATAGAATTTTAAGAGTAGTCATTCTTTCGTCGATAGCTGCAACATCTATTTTTGCGGCGGAAAAAACAGGTTTTAAAGTTGGTGTCGTCTCTTCTATGGAGTCGGTGCGCCCACGTTCAGGTTATGTTGTAAATCCAGCTTCTTCCGTTAATATTCGGCTTTCTCGTGACGAATATGAAAGTGTGCAGGTGCTTGTAGAGCCGGTATCAAATGCGTTAAAAGATGTTCGCGTTACGATTGATATGGAACATTCAGGCTTTGCGTCATCTAACATAACGGTTGCGCTTGTCGGGTATGTCCTCACAAAAGATGTTCCAAAGTACAAGGTGCGCCCGAGTAAAAAACCGCCTGAGCCTGCTTGGTGGCCAGATCCAATACTTGATTTTCAAAAGTCGACCGATATCGCTTTAGGAGACGTTCAATCGTTTTGGGTTCGCGTAAAATGTCCGAAAAATCAAAAAGCTGGAGTATACGAAGGATCGCTTAAGGTTTCTGCAGACGGTGCTGAAGAAGTGCGGATACCTTTCTCTGTTCGCGTAAACAATTTTGCCGTCAATCGCGCGCCGCCTTTGCCGCTTCTCGTTTCGTGCTATAATCCGAATGTCCGTAAGAATTCATTCCCTAAAAATGGTCGAAACAATATCGCAAAACGCATAGCGGCGAGCGAATATCATCACGCGTGGGAGACTCGCAAGGAGCGGTATTGTGATTTTCTTTCCGATTATTACCTTTCGTGGGGCGCTCCATTATACCTTAACGCGAAAAGTGAGCCTGATTGGGAAATGCTTGTAAGACTGAAAAAACGCGGTCGGCTTAGTTATTTCAATCTTTGCTATTGGTGGTATATGGGACTTGGTGAAGGAGCAGAGGAAAAATGGGTCAACGAAAAGCTTCCTGTCTTCCGAGCAAGGTATGAAAAGGCTAAATCGTTAGGACTTTCAGAGCATGCCGTCCTTTACGGATGTGACGAGCTTAATCCAAATGTGTTTACAAACATTGCACGAACTGTTAAGGCAATTCACAAGCACCTTCCAGGCGTAAAGGTTATAACGACGGCAAGAGATTACAAGTTTGGAGTAGGGGGCTCGCCGCTTTCGGATGTCGATATGTTTTGCCCAATAATTTCTAAATTTAAGAAGTCTCAAGTACGATTGGCTCGTGAGGCTGGGCGTAAGGTTTGGTGGTATATTTGCTGCGACCCATGTTATCCTTGGCCAAATACACTTATTGAGTGCCCTCCGGCCGAGACGCGCAGTCTTATGGGCGCAATGACACAAAAATATAAACCAGACGGTTTTCTTTATTATGCTACTATGACATGGAATTCAGAAGAGCCGATAACAAAGGGGCCATTTACAAAGTGGGAGCCGAAGTCGTTCAGTTTCTATCATGGCGATGGGCAATGGACGTCATGTGGAGGTCCAGACAATATGCCGCTTGCGACGCTTAGACTTGAGAATTTCCGCGACGGACTTGAGGATTTGTGGTATTGCAAGTTGCTTGAGGATAAGGTTCGCGAAGTTGAAAAGGGCGAAGTGCAGCTTAAGGTGAATAAGGATGAATGGTTAGAAAAGTCTCGCGAACTCCTTGCCGTTCCAAAGGACGTAGTAAATACGACAACCAGTTTTTCGGTTAATCCTAAGGTCATCTATGAGTGGCGTGACGCAATCGCAGATTTGATAGAATAAGACTCTTCCTCTTCCCTTTTTTCATTCTTCAGTTTACATAATATGTCTATTTTGGTAGAATTTTAGATATGTAAAAAGAGGAAGAAATGGATATTTTAGAAACATTTAAATCGGCAGGTGTTATTCCTGTCATCGTTATAGAGGACGAGGCCAAGGCTGTTCCGCTTGCAAAGGCGTTGGTGAAGGGAGGCCTTCCTGTTCTCGAAGTGACTTTTCGTACAAAAGCCGCAGCTCAAGCCATAGCAAAAATTTCCGCAGAGGTTCCTGAGGCAATTGTTGGAGCGGGTACGCTTCTTAGTGTTGAACAGGTAAAGGCAGCCAAGGCGGCAGGCGCAAAGTTTGGCGTAGCACCGGGATTCGATCCGATAATCGTCAATGCCGCAAAAGAAGAAGGATTGCCGTTTTGTCCAGGTATTGCTACGGCAAGCGAGTTAAGCCAAGCTTTAAGCGCGGGCGCAAAAATGGTTAAATTTTTCCCTGCGCAAGCTGCTGGCGGCGTAAATATGATTAAAAACTTTTTAGGTGCATTCCGCTTTACAGGCGTCAAATTTATGCCTACAGGTGGAGTGAATCTTTCTAATATCAACGATTATTTTTCCGTTCCGGAAATAATTTGTTGCGGTGGAACATGGATTGTTCCAAAAGACGCTCTCGATAGCGAGGATTGGGATAAGATTACAACTCTTGCGTCTGAAGCGGCGGAAATTGTCAAGGCTCGTACTTAATTTAAGGAGATTTTATGAAGTTCACAAATGAAGAAATGAAATTGGCGGCAAATACAATTCGTTGTCTTTCTGCAGATATGATTGAAAAAGCCAATTCGGGACACCCAGGTGCTCCTTTAGGTATGGCAGATATTGCGACATCTCTTTGGCTTAATTATTTGAATGTCGACCCTAAAGAACCTATGTGGGCAAACCGCGATCGTCTTGTTTTTTCAGGCGGTCACGCATCGGCTTTAGTTTATTCCCTTTTCCACCTTTCAGGAATGGGTGAAGTTTCTCTTGAGGAGTTGAAGAATTTCCGTCAATTCGACGCGCGTACGGCGGGGCACCCTGAACGCGGGCTTATGCCTGGTGTGGAAGTTACCACGGGGCCGCTCGGGCAAGGGCTTGCAATGGCTGTTGGTCTTGCTCTTTCCGAACGTATGCAAAGCGAAATGTATTCAAAGGAAATTGTCGATCACCGCACATGGTGTTTTTGCGGAGACGGCGATTTGCAAGAGGGTATTTCCCAAGAAGCGATTTCCTTGGCAGGCTTTTTAAAACTTAACCGTTTAGTCGTCATCTACGATTCAAACGGCATTACGATTGAAGGTTCAACCGATATTACTTTCACCGACAATACACGTCTCCGTTTTGAAAGCTGCGGATGGAAAGTATTTGAAGTTGACGGTCACGATTTCGAGGCAATCGACCGTATTTACCGTAAGGCGATGAAGGTTGAAACTCAGCCGGTTCTCATTATCGCGAAAACGCACATCGGTTTTGGCGCTCCCACGAAGCAGGATTCTGCAGACAGTCACGGCGCTCCTCTTGGTGCGGAAGAAGTCGCAGGGCTTAAGAAGGCACTCGGGTTTGATCCTGAAAAGAGTTTTGTCGTTCCTTATGATGTGTACGATATGTTTGAAGACCGTGCAGCCTCTGTTCACAGATCTTACTTGCGTTGGCGCAAGACCTTTAAGGCTTGGGCTGCGGCAAATCCAGAAAAGGCGGCACTTCGCGAATCTGCATTGAATGGTGAAATTCCAAAAGAACTTTTTGCGGCAATGCCGAAATTCAGCTCGGAAAAGCCAATCGCTACGCGTGCAGCTTGCGGCGAAATCATGAATGTGATTGCAAAGTACATTCCATCTCTCGTCGGCGGCAGTGCGGACTTGGCTCCTTCCAACAAGACTTACTTGAAGGGGTGCGGAGATATTGCTCCAGGCTCTTACAACGGCCGTAATATCCGTTTCGGCGTTCGTGAACTTGCAATGTCAGCAATCGTAAACGGCATCGTTGCGTATGGCGGCTTTAGAGCATTCGCGTCAACGTTCTTCGTATTTTGCGATTACTGCCGTCCTGCAATTCGTCTTGCAGCGCTCATGAAAGTGCCGTCTATTTACATCTTCTCGCACGATTCATTCTATGTCGGCGAGGACGGTCCAACACACGAACCGATTGAACAACTTTCATCGCTTCGTTGTATGCCGAATGTGTTGACTCTTCGTCCTGCCGATGCGAACGAAACGATCGGCGCATGGATGGCGGCACTCAAGAATACGACGGGGCCGTCGTGCATCCTTACGTCTCGTCAAAACTTGCCGGTTATTGATGATGTCAAACCGGAACTCGTTGCGAAGGGCGGATATGTCGTATGGGAAAATTCCGCTCATCCAAAGCTCATTATCATTGCATCGGGTTCTGAAGTTTCAATCGCGATCGGCGCGGCGAAAGAACTTCATGAAGCCGGCCGCGAGGTGCGCGTAGTATCAATGCCGTCTCGTGAATTGTTTGAAGCGCAGGATTTGTCATACCGTGAAAGCGTTATCCCTGGAACTGTCGCGCGTCGCGTGATTGTTGAAGCAGGTGTGCGTTTTGGCTGGGAAGGATACGCCGTTAATACGGCTCTCACCCGTTACGTGACGCTCGATAAATATGGCTCGTCTGCTCCTTGCAAGGTTCTTGCGAAGGAATTCGGCTTTACGGTTGAAAACGTTGTAGCAAAGGCGAAAGAACTCATTTGAAAATTCTCGTAACTGCAGGCCCCACGCGTGAGCATATAGACCCCGTACGTTTTCTGTCGAATCCGTCAACAGGGAAGATGGGCTTTTCCATCGCCGCTGTTGCGCAACAGGCGGGGCATGACGTGACTCTCGTAACGGGGCCTGTGTTTTTACGCACGCCTGTTGGCGTGAACAGAATTGATGTTGTTTCGGCGCGAGAAATGCAATCGCGTGTTATAGAACAATTCCCCAATTTTGATGTTCTTGTTATGACGGCGGCAGTGGCTGATTGGCGTCCTCAAAACAAGTCTTCGACGAAATTGAAAAAAGGGGAAATGTCAGATACGTTAAAACTCGTAAGAAATCCCGATATTTTAAAGAGCGTGAAGAAGCTCAACGATGTGTTTGCAGGTGAGGCGAAGTACAGGAAATTTGTCGTGGGGTTTGCCGCCGAAACGGGTGCTCCTGTAGAGGAAGCGGCTCGCAAATGCAAAGAAAAAGGGCTTGATTTTGTAGTAGGGAATGACGTTACGGAAAAAGGGTGTGGTTTTGGCACGAATACGAACAAGGTGGTTTTTGTGTTTCCTGATGGAAATGTCAAGCAATTTCCGTTGTTATCAAAGATTTCTGTTGCAAGAAAAATTTTAGAAGAAATCACCAATCAACTTGCAAAAAACGCTAAAAATGGTAAAATTAAATTGTGAGTGAAAATATGAAATATAAACGAATTCTTCTAAAGTTGTCTGGAGAAGTATTAAAAAATCCAGATAGCGGTGATACTATTGACCCAGAACGCCTTGCTTTTATGGCGGAGCGAGTCAAGAAGGTTTGCTCGTTGGGCGTGGAAGTAGGAATTGTCCTTGGCGGCGGAAATATTTTTCGCGGCTTGAGCGGCGAGAAAAATGGTGTCAATAGAATCGTTGGAGATTCAATGGGAATGCTCGCAACGGTAATCAATGCTCTTGCTTTCGGTACGGCTCTTGAAGAAATAGGCGTCCCTGCCGCAGTAATGACGGCCGTTGAAATGCCGCGTATTGCCGAAATGTTCGTTCAGCGCAAAGCGATTGAGAATTTTAAGAACGGCAAGGTTTGTATTTTTGCCGGCGGTACGGGCAATCCTTATTTTTCAACGGATTCGGCTGCCGCTCTTCGTGCAAGTGAAATAAGAGCAGATGTTCTTTTGAAAGCCACGAAGGTAGACGGAATTTATACGGCAGATCCTAAGACGAATCCAGATGCGGTAAAGTATGATGAAATCAATTATTCTACCGCCATTGAAAAACGCTTGAAGGTAATGGACTCGGCGGCATTTGCCCTTTGTATGGATAATTCGATTCCGATTATCGTGTTTGACTTTTTTGAAGGTGATGCATTAGAGCGCGTTGTTAAAGGCGAAGCGGTCGGCACACTTGTTAAGGATTAAAAAATAAAAATGGAGAAATAAAAAATGGAAACCGTTTCAGAAGTACTTGAAGATGCAAAGATTAAAATTGGAAAATCCTTTGAGGCGTTGAAGGCTCAATTCGCAGGGCTTCGTACAGGCAAGGCATCTCCTGCCCTCGTTGATGGGATTAAAGTTGATTATTATGGCGCGCCGACTTCAATCAAGAATCTTGCAACCATTTCAACTCCAGAACCGCGTCAAATCAAGATTTCACCTTTCGATCCTTCTGTCATTCCAGAAATGAACAAGGCAATTCTTGCCGCCAATCTTGGCGTTACGCCTCAGTCTGACGGTCGTGTGTTGCGCATTACGATTCCAGAACTCAATGAAGAGCGCCGTAAAGAAATTGTCAAAGTTGCCAAGTCTCAAGCAGAAGCGCAAAAGGTTGCAATGCGCAACGTTCGTCGCGATGCAAATGATGCAGTGAAGAAACTTGAGAAGGATAAAAAGATTTCTGAAGACGATATGAAGCAGGGCTTGGATAATATTCAAAAAGCTACTGACGATGGTATCGCAAAGATTGATGCTGAACTTAAGGCTAAAGAAGCGGAAGTAATGGCCGTTTGATTTATTTTGAATTTGGGAGAAACAAATGAGCGAAGAAACAGTAATAACTCCAATCAATCCAGACGAGGCGGGATTGCCTCCAAAGGTTGCGCCGTTTGGCGTTGCGACGGAGAGTAAGATAGAACCACCGGCAGCTCCTGCTCAAGAAGCGGTTGCACCTGCCGCCGCACCGGAAGTTAAAAAGCCGACTACTCTCAAGTTGCGTCCTGTTATTCGTAAGCCTGTTATTCGCAAGCCAGGAACTATTGGAGCACTTAAGCCTATGACTATTCCGTCTGCTGCAAAGACGGAAGAAGCCTCAGCACCTGCTGCGGCAGCACCGGCCGCTCCTGTCGCACCAGCTGCTCCTATCGCACCAGCGGCTCCTGCGCCATCTCCGGCTGCACCTGCTGCTGAGGCTGTGCCGGCAGTTAATCCTAAGGCTATTACGGGATCAATTCCTGTTCAAGCAGTGATGAAGAAAACGGGTATTATTGCAGAAGGTATTCTTACTCCTTCACAGGCACAAGCTTCTAAAACAAAAACTTCCCGTATTTCTCTTGAATCTGCGATGGGCGTTCCTCCACCATCGGCTACAGGGGCATCTCCTCTTAAGACGATTAAGCTTCGTCGCCCATCAGCTATTAAGCCAGTAACAAGTCCAATCGGCTCAACTCCAAAGCCTGCAGCACCAGTTGCTCCTTTGGCTCCTGCCGAGGCTGCTGATGAAGGTATTAAGGATTTGAATGAAGCACCTGCTGCTGCACCGGCGGAAGCACCAACACCTGCAAGTGAAACGAAGACGGTGAAAATTCAACGTCCTGCGTTGGGCATCAAGCGTCCAAAGGCAAAGATTGGAATTTCTGCCGCCAAGCCTGCAGTTGACGGCGATGTAGGTGAAATAAAGGATATTGACGATATCCCTGATATTTCCGCAACACCTGTTATGCCAATCTCGCAAGGAGTTGCTGCTCCTGAATCGTCCGGAGCGAAGGCCTTTACCGTGATTGCACTCGTCGCAGCTGTAATTACAATTGCTCTTCTTGGTTTCTTGATGTTCCAATTCTATTCTCAAGGAACGGGACCAATTGCCGGACCTAACGAACTTCCGTTCATTCAAATGTAATGGAGGTGTGTTTCGTGCGTGGGTTTAGAGCCTTGGCACATGCGTCCACGATGGAGGCTCTTTCAGGGCCTCTTTCTTCTGTTTTATTTTTGGTAGGTGTTCTTTCAGTTCATCTGTCTTCTGTATTTCATTACCACCAATTCGGCAATCCTTTGAGGTTGCCGCACGAGTGCGGGCTTTCCGCACTTTTTGTTTTTGGTCTTCTGTTTGCAACGAGTGCGGTTTTTCGTACGGTGGAAGGAGAATTGTCCTCGGGTACGGCATCTGTCGCGCTCGTTCGTCCGTTGAGTAGAAGTTTATTCTTTTGTTCAAAAGTGTTTGGTGTTTTTGTGGCGCTCGGCGTTTTTCTCGTCGGTGTTTTTTCTGCGTCACTTCTTTCTTCGATTACGGCAGGGATAGGACAGGTAATGTCTATGAAGGACGGGACGACCCGTCTTTGGCCGATGGGAGTTCAACTTGGAGTCGTCTCTCCGATATTGTCATTCTTTCTTGCGGCCGCTTGCAACCGATTTTTCCAGATGAGATTTTGTTTTACATCTTGTTTGATGGTGGCTCTTTCCCAGCCTGTCGCTCTCTTGATAGCACTTTCTTGTATGGATATGCCTTTCGCATCAACAGGCATTGATCTGTTAAGCGTTGTTCTCGATTTTTCCTGTGTTACTGCAGCGGGATTTGTGTTTGTGGCGATTGCGGGAGCTCTTTCCGTTCGCCTAAAACCGTCTTACGCCGCGGGCCTCTTAGTTGTTATGACGGTTTTTTCGTTTTTAATCAATCTCTTCGAAACAAAAGCGCCTCTCTTGGCACACTTCTTTAGAACATTTTTACCCGATTTAGGAAAAGTGTGGATGCCTCAAGATTTTATGACGGCGATTTTCGTGGTCGGTGCATGTTTTTGCGTAACTGTAATCTGGTTGATAATAGGCTCGATTTTAATTCGCGGCAAGGAGATTTTATGAGTGAGGCAGTGATTGAAATACATAATTTAAAAAAGACGTTTCGTGATTTCTGGTTTCGTCCCGTCGCAAATGCCGTCAATGGAATCGACTTGCGCATTGAACGTGGCGACGTGTTCGGGTTGTTGGGGCCTAACGGATCTGGAAAATCTACGACAATTAAAATGATCTTGGGGCTTTTAAAACCTACGGATGGAACTATTCGTCTTTTTGGCGAGCCGCCACAAAGCAAGAATGCGCGCAAACGCATCGGTTATTTGCCGGAGCTTTCATACCTTCATCCTTTTTTGACGGCATGGGAGACATTGCGTTATTACGCCGACCTTTCGGGAATGTCCGCGAAGGAAGGGAAAAGGCGTTGCGATGAATTGTTGGAACAAGTTGGTCTTACTTACGTTGCGAACCGTCCTGTAGGAGGCTTTTCAAAAGGCATGGCGCGCCGCGTCGCTCTTGCGTCTTCATTAGTGTCAAATCCCGAATTGCTGATTTTGGATGAACCGACATCAGGTCTCGATCCAATCGGTACGCGCGAAGTGAAAGAGATGATTTTGGATCTGGCTAAAAAAGGCGTGACGATTTTAATGACATCTCACTTGCTCGGCGACAGTGAAGATGTCTGCACGAAGCTTGCCATTTTGTCAAAGGGTAAGGTTGCCGCATTCGGCAACACGGACGAACTCTTGGTAAAACGTGATGATGTAAGATTTACTGTTCCAAATCTTTCCGCGGAAGAATCGGAAGAGATCAGCAAATATATTTCGTCAAAATTCAATCGCGAAGTGAAAATCGACCATCCCCGCGTCCCGTTGGAAGAATTCTTTGCCGCGACCGTAAATCCCAACTAAATAAATTAGTCATACAAAAGACATTTTGGTATAATTGATTCAATGAAAGAATGTCCAACAGAAATTTTAAAGGCGTTTCCTAAACGCAATTTGTCTCTTAACAAATATACTGCCGGCACTGTTACTATTGTCGGTGGATCGCGTTGTTACAACAATGCTCCTGTTATGACGGCTATCGGAGCCCGTTCGGGCGGAGCGGGGCTTATTCATCTCGTTGTCCCTGACGCGTCTCGTATTTCCGCAGGCGCTCATATTCCAGAGGCGACGTTTTTAAAATTGACTCCCGTGTGCGTGCCGCCGAAAGCGGATGTGTTTGCCGTTGGTATGGGGCTTGGGACGACGGAAACTCCCGAACTTCTCGTTTCCCGTTTGCTTTCAGGTAGAACTGGACGATTTGTTCTTGATGCTGACGCTTTGAATGTTTTGGCAAAATGGTATGCTTCAAAGCCGGCGCTTCCCGTATTTGAAGGGTTGACGCTCGTACTTACGCCCCATGCGGGCGAGGCCGCGCGTTTGCTTGCAACGACTACCGACGAAGTGGAAGCAAATCGTGAAGAAGCGATAAAGAAACTCGTTGAACGATATCGTGCAGTTGTAGTGCTTAAAGGTCCTGGCACTCTCGTTGCGGCGCCTGGGATATCGGAAATTTACAAATGTGAAGCAGGCAACCCATTTATGGCATTAGGCGGAATGGGTGACTTGTTGAGCGGAATGATTGCGGCAAGATGGGCGTATTTGTCCCATTGTGAAAATGATGAGGATGAAATTAAGCTGGCATACAAGGCCGCGTGTTCAAGCGTATGGCTCCATGCTTCCGCATCCGACTCCCTCATCGAAGCAAATCCTCCGGTTGATCCGACTGTCATAAATGTTGCACATGCAGTTTCGTCAATGCGCGTCGCGTTGGAACGGTAAAATGGATATCGTCGACATCTCCTCATTGATTAGTTTGCTTAAACGAAAAGGCGAAGGAAGGATTGGGGTTCTTTCGCAGCAATCTTCTCCCGTTGCGGGAATGTTGATTCGAGAATTTCAAGAACGCGTCAAATGTCTTTTTTCGGCAGAGCATGGTTGGTGCGGCTTTGCCGCACCTGGAGAAAAAACTTCATCGTCAATCCATCCTGTTTGGGGTGTGATGGTGCATTCTCTTTATGGCGAAACGCGTCGCCCGACAGATGAGATGTTAGAAGGTCTTTCAACTGTTGTCATCGACTTACAAGATTTGGGTGCAAGGTATTATACGTATCTTGCGAGTTTTAAGTTGATGATAGAAGAGTGTTCAAAGCGATCGATAGGCGTCGTCGTTTTAGATCGCCCCATTCCGTTTCAAGGCATGAGCGATGGCCCAATGCGTGAAGAAGAATTTTCTTCTTTCGTAGCACCGATAAATGTTCCGATGCGCCATGGGATGACACCAGGGGAATGTGCCCGATTTATCGTAAAGACGATGAACCTTGATGCAGAGCTTGACGTGATTGCATCTCCCGTAAAAAAAGAAGACACGTTTTCTCCGTGGGTAAATTTTATGCCACCTTCGCCAAGTATCGCGAATTGGGATTCGGCGGCACTCTATCCGGTTACAGTTCTTACGGAAGCTTTCCGTGCCGTTGATTGCGACAGAGGTGGGGCGTTTTCATTTCGTATAGTTGGAGCGGAGTGGCTTGATAATGAATCTCTTGCAGAATCTCTCAACGAAGAAATGAACGAATATGGCTTTTCTCTTTTGCCCTATCGGTATAAATCTTCTTTCGTTGCGGATCATCCCGTGATGAGAGGCGTATTGATAAAGGTGAATGGGAGTAGAAAATATTTGCCGGTCAAGGCAAGCGTTTTGTTGTTTTCGGAATTGGTACGCCGCTACCCTGAAGAAATGAAAAAAGATTATCGTCCTGATTGGGTTGACAAACTTGCAGGGACGAGGTCTTTGCGAAAACTGATTGAAAATTTCGAATAAAGAAAGGAAAAATATGAAACCGACATTAGTAGTTTTAGCAGCAGGAATGGGATCGCGTTATGGCGGATTGAAACAGGTAGACCCTGTTGGACCGTCAGGTGAGGCAATCCTTGATTACTCTGTTTTTGATGCACATCGCGCAGGCTTTGGAAAGATTGTGTTCATTATCCGCAAGGATATTGAAGAGGCCTTCCGTACGCAAATCGGAGCAAAGTATGAAGGTCTTATGGATATTGAATACGCCTTCCAGGATATGAACGATTTGCCGGCACCTTTTACCGTACCGGAAGGCCGCTCTAAACCGTGGGGAACGGCTCACGCTATCCGCTCGGCGCGTGATGTCGTCAAGGAACCGTTCGCGGCAATCAATGCCGACGATTTTTATGGTCGCGATGCATTTGCCCGTATGGCAGAATTTTTGAGCAATGCTTCTGACTGTGAAGACGGCACGTGCAAGTTTTCAATGGTTGGATATCGTCTTGATTTGACTCTTTCCGAAAACGGTTCTGTCGCCCGTGGCATTTGCGAAGTTGATGCGGACGGCAAACTCAAATCCGTCACGGAAATGACGAAAATCGTAAAGACGTCATCTGGCGCAGAAAATCGCGAAGAAGGCCGTGATGTTGTCGCTCTTACGGGTAAAGAACGCGTTTCCATGAATCTTTGGGGCTTTACGCCATCACTCTTTACAGCTCTTGAAAATCGCTTCCCAGAGTGGTTGAAGGTAAATGGCGGAGAAATGAAGAGCGAATGGTACATTCCTTTCGTCGTCGATGAAATGATTCACGAAGGAAAGGCTTCCGTAAACGTTCTCCCAACCGATTCTGCATGGTTCGGCGTCACTTATCGTGAAGATAAACCAATGGTAGTCGCTGCAATCAAGGCTCTTGTTGATGCTGGCGAGTATCCTGTAAATCTTTTTGCAAAGTAAAGAAGTGTGAATTCATTCAAAAAGTTTTTGCAAAGAATAGGCCTTTATGCGCTAGAATTGTGTTGGCCGCGAAATTGTCCTGTTTGCGGGAGGTCTGGCGATAGAGAGAATCGTCATATTTGTTCTGCTTGCTTTGCAAAACTTGAATGGATTGAATCTGGCAGTTGTTGCAAGATTTGCGAAACTCCGATTGCCACACATGTAGATCATGAATTTGTATGTTCTTCATGTGTGGCATCAAAACCTCATTATGACTTTTTGCGTTCCTCTCTCATTTACTCTTATCCGATCGATTACGTTATTCAAATGTTTAAATATGAGGGTAGTGTATTTTTTACGGAAGAACTTTCTGAAATATTGGAAGGAACGGTAAAGGCAAAATTTCCATACGAAGAAATTGATTTGATTATCCCTGTGCCATTACATAAAAACAGGATTTTAAAAAGGGGATATAATCAGTCTGAATTATTGGCAACAGCTCTTTCGCATAGATTGAATCGCGCCGTTGATACGGTGTCGTTTATCAGAAAGGCTGATACTCCTCAACAGGCGCGACTTTCTCACGAAGAGCGTTCTGAAAATGTCAAAGGTGCTTTCAAGGTCGTTCGCCCTGAATACATAAGAGCAAGGACGATACTTTTAATTGATGATGTTACAACGAGCGGTGCGACTTTAAATGAGTGCGCCAAGGTGTTAAAACAAGCAGGCGCAAGCAAGGTGTGGTGTTTGACCCTCGCCAAGGTCCGAGATTAATAGGGAACAGACAACAGTGAATAGTGAAGAGTTGCGGCATTTTTTAATTTTTAACTTTTCGGCGGTCGCGGGGCGACCGCCGAAAATGATGATATGGTGACAGACACGATGTTTTAAGATTGGAAACAACAAGAACAACTGATAAAAACAACTTTTTCGCCGTGCAACTGCACGGCTCTTTTTAATTGGCGGGCGGTTGCCCGCCATCATTAAGAAGTTGTTTCAAATAGTTGTTTCCGAAAATCAGAGGTCGTGAAATGCACCCGAAAAAATGGTGTTGTAATGTGTAAATTCAAATGGTATAATTTTTGCGTAAAATGAAAGGAGCACAATATGAAGAAAATATTAATAGTTGCTATGGTAACGTCAATTGCGGCGGTGTTTGCAAACAATGCTGCGATGAATCAATCTAACAACGCAAATGGATGCTCGTCATGCAGTGCGTGCTCGAAGGTAGCAAAGAAATATATCGGCAAGGCTTCTGCAATTAAAATAGCCCTTGCACATGCGGGTCTCGAGCGTTCTGCCGTGCGCGATCTCAAATGCGAATTTGACCGTGAAGACGGAGTGATGATTTATGAAGTAGAATTCGAATCAGGCGCTTACGATTACGAATACGACATTGATGCAATAACCGGTAAAATCTTAAAGTCTAAAAAAGAACGCGACTAAGCGTTGCATGTAATGCGTATAAAAAAGGCACCAATTTTGTTGGTGCCTTTTTTCATTATCTCATTCAATCGTTACATAACGAAAATTCTTTCAATGGCTCAACGGGAAGCCCCATTATGTTTTCGTATTCGCCGTCAAATCGTTCTATCAGCTTGTCGCCGTTTTCGTCAATGTCGTACGCTCCTGCGCGATCTGTAGGTTTTGTTGATTCGACGTATTCTTCGATGAGTTCGTCAGAAAGTGTTTTGAAGGTGACACTGCTCTTGCATACCTTTGTTTGAATTTTCCCATCTCCGCTTGTATACGCAACTCCCGTAAACACAATGTGGGTTTGCCCACTTAATTCCTTGAGCATTTGGCGCGCTTCGTTTAAATCGCAAGGTTTGCCGTATATTTTATCGTTGTACCAGACAATCGTGTCGGCGGCAAGAATTGGGGATGATGGATGGTTTTCCTTGCATGCCGACAATTTGTTTGCGGCATTTTCCCTGACTGTCCTTACTGGATCGTTCGGGAATGAAGTTTCCAAAGCGTCTGTTTTTACGATTTCAAATGGGATATTCAAAGACTCAAGAATTTTCGCCCTTCGAGGCGATTGCGACGCAAGAATCAACTGCTTCATTTATTTCTCCAGGTATCATTATTGATAAGGCGTGTTCGTTGCCTTCGATGATTTGCATGGTTGCATGAGGAAAAATCTCTTTCTTCAACCAATCGGCATTTCCTTTTTTTACGATGCCGTCTTTTTCGCTTTGAAAGATGAAGACGGGGAAGTTGAATTTTTCTTTGTTTTCAAGTAATTCGCTTCTCACGTCGGTAGAGCGTAAAAATGCAATGCCTCGTTGCAAGTTGTCCGTATTATCGGAAATGTATGGGTTTGGTTTTCCTTCGGGAACTCCAAAAAGCGATTCGCCCTGCATAAGCTCGGCTCCGCGGAAAAAGGCGTTCATGCGTCTTTCGCTCATGCCTTGCCAAAGAGTTTCTTTTTCCTCCATCATTCGTGGGGTTGCCGCAACTAAAACTAATCCGACGATTTTTTCACAGTATCGGTTTATCAATTTCAACGACATCGATCCGCCCATGCTCCATCCGACGAGCAGGACTTTTTCTTCTGCTTCGGCCAAAGCTTCTTCCGCCTTGCCGTCAAGCAGTTCAAGGTATGAAAAAATGCGGGCGTTATACTTTTTAATAAAAGGACACAGCTTCCACGCATCAGCGGAAGCTGCCCATCCATTTAACACAAAGACTTTCATCCGTTTTCCCGTTTAGAACTTTCCGGCCATTGCAACTGTTTTTGCAATGTCGGTTTCGCCCATTTCCAAAAGGCGAGAAGCATCACTTTGTGCGAGCTTTGCAAATTCAGAGGCGGACATTTCAAGTCGTCCCATTTTGCGCAAATATCGTACGCCTTTCCTGTACGCTTCTCTTGCGCCGTCCACGCCTGCCGTTGCCGCCAATGAGAGGGCTGCGACATTTCGTGTAGTTAACGCAATGTTGTTCCATCCGCCTTCGGCTCCCTGTGTCTTGACCAAGGTCTCAACGGCGTCAGAAAGTTCCTTCGAAGGCGTAATGGAATCTTTTGACAGGATTTTTACGGTATAGGCCTGGGCATATTGAGAGGCGTTTGACGATTTGAACATCTCGCTATTTGCCGATCTTCCCGTGTCGTTTATAGACGAGAACAAGAACGAAGTTCCAAGGGCAATAGTCAAAGATGCTGCGATAGCGGTATATTTCGAAAATCTTTTTATAGATTCGACAAACGCGATTCTGCGCATCACGCATTGCGTAAAATCACTCTTTACCTTGAATTTCGGCAAAGAGCGCAATTCATGAGCCAAAATCTCAAAATCTTTTTCTGTAAAATCCTTTTCCATACAACCTCACTTGTTTAACATATATTGAAACGAAAACAAATGTTAAAAAGTTCAAGTTTGCCCGTTTTTAGATTGTTATTTCTTTGACTGGGTAAAGGAAAGCTTTTCGTTGTTCTTGTCGAGATTTACTTTTACGATGCCTGGTTTGAGCGTGTCGCGTAAAAGCATATCTGCAAGCGGATCTTCAAGCCAATGCTGAACAGCACGGCGTAAAGGACGAGCACCCATCGCTTCATCGGAGCCATGGTTGACGATAAACTCTATAGCTTTTTTATCGAGTTTTATCGTGATGTCCTTTTCAGAGAGGCGAGTACGCAAGTTCGCAAGTTCTATGTCGAGGATTGTTACAATGTCTTCCTTTGCCAGTTTACGGAAAACAACGGTTTCATCAAAACGGTTGAGAAGCTCCGGACGGAATGTCCGCTTTGCTTCGTTGAGAAGTTTTGTTTTCAACTGCTCGTAATCCTGCGAAGCGGAGTTCTGTCCAAATCCCAGATTTTGTCCTTCGCGTGCAAAGTCAAATCCGAGGTTCGCCGTTGCGATGATGATTGTGTTGCGGAAGTCAATTTGACGCCCCTGACCATCGGTAAGACGGCCGTCATCGAGAATTTGAAGAAGCATATTCATAACTTCGCTAGAAGCCTTTTCAAATTCGTCGAAAAGGACGACTGAATACGGACGGCGGCGAACACGTTCTGTAAGTTGCCCGCCTTCATCAAATCCCACGTATCCTGGTGGTGAGCCGACGAGGCGAGAACTTGTGAAGGAGGAAGAAAACTCAGTCATGTCTAAAGCTATGAGAGCCTTTGGATCCCCATATACTTTTTCCGCGAGCATTTTTGCAAGAAGTGTTTTTCCGACTCCCGTAGGACCGAGGAAAAGAAAACTTCCGATAGGACGCTTGGGGTCGCCGAGGTTTGCGCGGCTGCGGCGTAATGCACGGGCGATAGATTCGATTGCCGTAGTCTGGCCGACGACTGCCGCATTAAGCTGTTTTTCAATGTTGAGCAATTGCCCCGCCGTAGTGTCTGTCATGCGTTCAATCGGCACGCCGCTGATATTTGCAACTGTTGCTGCGATGTCGTCTTCTGAAATATCGATGAGTCTTTCGGCGTGATCTTCGCGCCACTTTTTGATTTTTGACTCTAATTTTTTACGCGCCTCTATTTCGGCGTCGCGACAAGCGGCGGCCTCATCGTAATTTTCACTTTGAATGGCGTTTTCTTTTCTGACGTGAATTTCTTCTATTGCCGCCTGGTCTTCTTTAAATTCAGGCGGGCGTACTGCATTTTTCATCCGCACGCGAGCCCCCGCTTCGTCAATTGCGTCGATTGCTTTGTCTGGGAGCAATCGAGAGGGGATATAGCGGGATGTCAAGCGTACTGCCGCCTTGAGGGATTCCTCGGAAAATTTTACATTGTGGTGCTTTTCATAGCGAGGAGCGAGCCCTTTGAGAATTTCTACGGCATCGTCAATCGACGGTTCGTTGACGAGGATTGATTGGAAGCGGCGTTCAAGCGCGGCGTCTTTTTCAATAGATTTGTGATATTCCTTTAATGTGGTCGCGCCTACGACCTGAAGTTCTCCGCGAGCAAGAGCAGGCTTGATGATGTTTGCCGCATCCATTGCGCCTTCTGGGCCGCCTGCTCCGACGAGAGTATGGATTTCGTCGAGGAAGAGAATAACATTCCCGGAATTGCGCGTTTCGTCGAGAATCTGTTTAAGACGCTCTTCAAATTGTCCGCGATATTGCGTGCCTGCAACGACACGGGCGATGTCAAGCGCGACGACGCGCTTTGATTGCATCCTTTCAGGAACATCGCCAAGCGCGATGAGCTGAGCAAGCCCTTCAACGACTGCCGTTTTGCCGACACCGGCCTCCCCGATGAGAACGGCATTATTTTTCGAGCGGCGGCAAAGAACTTGAATGACACGGTCTAATTCTTTTTTGCGGCCAATGACAGGATCGAGCTCCGCTTTTTTTGCAAGAGCGGTGAGGTCACGTCCGAAAGTGTTGAGCGCCGGAGTTTTCGATTTTTCCTTGTCACCGTTTTTCGGCTGTTTCTTAGGCTCTTCATCCTCCTGATTGTCGGAGATAGGGAAATCAAGGTCCTCGAAATCACGAAAAGGATCGTCGTCGTCTTCTTCAAAATCGAATTGCTTGTCATTCACATCAATGAGGTTTGCAACGGCTGAAAGCTGGACTCCCTGTCCAAAAAGAATTTGCGCTCCGACAGACTCGCCTTCAAAAACGATTGCATAGAGAATGTGTTCTGATTTGATGGTGTCTGATTTTCGGCGGCGTGCTTCAATTCCTGCCAAGTCGAGAATTTTGCGGGTACGGGCGGTGAGGGGAATGTCTCCCATCGTTTTCAAGCCGTCGCCGCTTCCAATCATCTGCTTCAATTGGATGCGGAGTTCCTCTGGTTCAATGCCCAAGCGTTGAATGATTTTATATGCGCAACATTCCTTTATGGAAAGAATGGCATATAAAATATGTTCTGTGCCTACATACGAGTGATTGAATTCGTGCGCAGCATTGTGTGCTTCTTCAAGGATGCGTGCGCTTTCTTCCGATAAATTTTCCATTTTCATTGTAAAACCTTTTTTCCTAAAGCTGTAAATTTTATTGATTTTGAATAATCTCGCAATATTGTAGCGAGAAATACGGGATTTTTGAAAAGCTCCGCGTTGCTCTGAGATTTTGCGATGTTGAGGCCGAACTCTTCCATAAAGGCGCATTCACAACCTAAAGCCGTCTGCATTACTCTTTCCAAGTTGTTTGGGTTTGGCAGCTTTATCAACTTCAACTGAGACGCTAGACGAAATGCCGAAAAAATATCCATAAGCTCTTGGCGAGACATAAGGCGGCAATTTCTCGCAATGGCAAGATTTCTGTGGGTGTAGTCGGATAAGGGAGAAGTTTTTGATTTTAAAAGCGTATATCTTGAGCAGGCCTCTGCAGTCGCAATATTTATGATGACTTCTCTAATGCGTTGATACAGCGAATGCGTATCAATGCCGAAAGAAGAGTCGTTTTCAATCGCGTAGAACTGTCCGGCGTCATCGCAGTCTAATTTCAGGATGTTAAATCTCATCGCCTTGAGAGATTCTTTTATCGCATCCAGTTCTCCCATAAGATAACTTCCCAAAAGGTGGAATGAAACATTTACTTTCAATCCGGTGCCGCATGATGACAGGGTAGGGGCTAAATATCCGAGTTTGGGCGACCAGGCAAACTTCTGTGTTTTGGCGGCTATCTGCTCGTCTTCAATAAGTTTTTCATACGCAAAGTCCATGTCCTCAAGTGAATTCCAATAAGAATCGAAAAATACAGGATTGTCTATGGAGTAGTTTTTCCCGTCGAGATAACGTTTGAAAAACCAATTCTGCGTACCTAAAAACACATCGGAAAGATTGATGGTTTTATACTTGTATGTTAAAAAAGAAAAAGATGACATAACGTATACCCTGTGCGCCTATTCGCCTTTTTCAATAGAGTCAATGCACTTGCGGATTTTTGCGGCAAGTTCGAAATTTTCAGACGCTATCGCTTTTTTAAGTTTTGTTTTCAATGATTTTATTTTGTCTGTATTCGGATTGTAATTTGAAGGTGGCTCTCCAATATGCTTTTTACCATATTGGGTGTCACCATACCTTTTAATTATTTCATCGGCAAAAACATCGAAGCATTTTACGCAGGATATCACTTCTTCGTCAAGGATATCCTTCCATTTCCTCTTGCACGCGGGGCATGTCTTTTTCGGCTTGCGAGAAAATTTCTTCTCTGCAATAGATCCAACTATTTTCAAAGTGGCATCAAGAAGATTTTTTAGTTCCGGCGGCGGGTCGCTCGCATCAATGGAAATCATGTGCCCTTCAACACCAGGAGGAAGCCCCGGTATTTTTATGTGATTCAATGACTGCGCGACATTTTTGTTTTCAATATCCGCCGCGCATTTTTTACATACGTATAATTCTTTGCCGTCTTTGAAAATGACGGTAGACGGCTTTGCTTTATGGCATATTTCACAAGTCATAGAAGTTAATCTGCGTAAAGAGATGGAATGGTTTGACCAGTTGAAATCAACTTGCCTCTTGTTTTTACCGGCGATGGAGATTTCTCTGCTGTTTGAGTGGCTCCTTCTTCCTGTCCGACAATCTCCGACGAGCCCGTGGCGTTATACAGCTTGGAAAGAGACCATCCGATAAGAACTACACCTAAAAGGACGGAAACGGACAGAAGGGCAATGCGCCATGTTCTGCGCGGCAATTTATTTACCGACTGAAAGATCTCTCCGGAAATTATGGACATGCCTTTTTTGAATCGTTCCGTGAAATTCTTGATCTTTTCCATCTGGGACGAGTTGTCGTCAGATGAAGCGCTTTCGTAGTCTGAAGCGAAAAGACTTTTTCCTTGCAACTTTTCAGGAACCGTTTCAAGCGGAGTTGAGTCGGTGTCTGAAAAAATGTTAGACGTGTCTGGCTTTCTGTCGAACAAATCAAGCCCCACGACAATATCTGGTGTCTCGTCAGATGGGACATCTTCGCTCAATGGAGGAGGCGTTTGTTCAGATGGTGTATTTTCATCGGCCGTTTCAGAGAAGATGTTTTCTGAAAGAGATTCATTCACCCGTTGGTGCGCCGGCGCTTGGCGGCCTGAATGAATATCCATAAATTCGTCAATGAGCGGCTTTGCTTCAAGCCCGACGCATTCTGCGTACAAGCGGACAAATCCTCTGCCGTAGATTGGAGCTGGGATTCTTCGGAAATCCTCGTTTTCCAAAGCCTCAATAGTTTGCACAAGGATATGTGTAGCGGCGGCTACTTGAGTTGTGGATAATCCCTTTGCAATGCGTGCTTCTCGTAATTTTTCACCGAAAGATTTGTTCATTTTTATTGCTCCTTGTCGTTAAATTTATCAAAACACTCCGCCGGTTTCGGAAAACCCAGATGGTTCTTCCTCCAAAGTTACCGTATAATCTTCTTCAGTCGAAGGAGTATCTTCAATTGGCTCTTCAACTGGAATTGATCCGTCATCATCAAGTGATACGGGAAGTTCGTTGCCGTAAAGCATACGTTTGATTTCGTCCGGGTCAACTAAGATATCGCGCGGACCTGCCGGTTTTTGCGGGCCGATATATCCGCGCATTTCAAGCTCTTCAATCACCCTTGCCGCGTTGTTGTATCCGATGGACAGGCGGCGCTGCAAGTAGGACGTGGAAGCGCGCTTTGAAGAGGCGATGATTTCCAATGCCGCATTGCAGAGTTTTTCAAATTCGGCATCCTTGCTCACCTTTGCCGTAATTTTGTGGTCGGATGTTTCGTTAGACGATTCGTCCTCGGAAATGTCTTCCGTCTCTTCGGTAGATTCCTTGATGCGGTTTATGCCGTTCAAAAGTTTTTCGTCAAAGTTCTGAGACGAATGTTCGGAAATGAAAGTGATGATTGAATCAATGTCGCCGTCGGAAATGAAAGCGCCTTGCGCGCGGAGGAGAGTTCCTTCCGATGTTTTAAATAACATGTCTCCCTTGCCGATAAGCTGTTCTGCGCCTACGCTGTCGACAATCGTCCGAGAGTCGTTCCCTTGCGATGTTTTAAATGCAATACGCCCTGGGATATTGCTTTTGATCGTTCCCGTAATAACCTTCGTGTCCGGGCGCTGCGTTGCGAGAATCAAGTGAATACCGGTTGCGCGCGCAAGGGCGAGGAGGCGGGCGAGAGAAGCTTCGACGTCTTTACTCGATTCCGACTGCATGATGTCGGCAAGTTCGTCGATGATGATTACGATGTATGGAATCGTTGACGGAATGTCTTTTTCCTTCGTTAATACTTCATCTTCGCCAAAGCCAGGGAACGCAGGCTGCATGACTTTTTTGCGCGAGTTGAAATCGCTAATGTTGCGGCATTTCGTTTTTGCAAAGAGTTTTAGACGTGTATTCATTTCGTTTACCGCCCAACGCAATGCGAATACAACTTTGTTCGTGTCGTTCACGATAGGCACTAAGAGGTGCGGCAAAGTTTCGTATGAAGTGAATTCAACACGCTTAGGGTCTACCATAATCAGGCGGAGCTGGTCGGGCGTACGGCACATCAACAATCCGTTTATGATGGAGTTGAGGCACACGGACTTACCTTGACCCGTGGCACCGGCAACGAGGAGGTGTGGAATTTTTGCCAAGTCGACAACAAGGTCTTTCCCCGTGGAATCTTTACCTAACAATAAAGGAAGGAAGAATTTTGGAAAACCTTCTTTTGGCCAATATGAATTTATTCTCCAGATTTCGCTTTCAATGATTTCGCGGAATGAAACTGGAGCAGGCGTTTCGTTGGGAACTTCAATGCCGACTGCATTCTTGCCTGGGATTGGAGCGATGATACGAAGCGATTTTGCTTCAAGCGCTCCTTGCAGCGTTGCGTGAAGGTTTGTGATTTTGTTGAATCGTACGCCATTTGCAGGTTGGACTGCGTATTGCGTCACGACAGGCCCGACGACCGTATATGCAATTGTTGCCTCTACGCCAAAACTGCTTAATTTTTCAAGAAGACGCTGCTTTGTGCTTTCAATATCGTTTTCGTTATTATTTGCTGAAGTGGCGGTAAGAGGAGCAAGGATGTCGATACTTGGCAGAACGTACGGTTCATCAAAGGCGTCTTCCTCTTGAATTGTTTCTTGAACAGGTTCTTTCTTCTTTACTGGAGCTTCAACGACAGGATTTGGAGGAAGTTTAGGTTTCTTAGGCGTTTTTTCAACCGCAGGAAGTTCTTGTTCAATGACAGGAGATTTGTCAGAGAAAAGATCGCTTTCCGCGACGTTTCTTTCAATGACGGCAGATCTTTTTGGAGATGTTTTTTTGTTTCGGTTTGAAAGCCATGAATCTTCCGTGTCAAAGTCGTCGCCAAAGAGAGATGGTTGATACAATCCCGTCTCTTCTGCAAGCGGTGATGGTTTGCGCGCCGGCTTTTGAATCGGTTCCAACAGAGCTTCTTCTTCGAAGACTTGTGGTTTTGCTTTCGTTTTACGGGCTTCCTTTTTAGGTTGCTCGGGAATTGCGTCTTCTTCAAACGAGGAAAGGGGATCTTCTTTCTCAGACTTGTCTGCAGCCCATGATACTATTGAGGAAAGAAGGTTTATGATACGCTTGAATCCAATCAGGAAAAACATTGAAATGACGAAGAGGGAAATCATTATGATGATTGCTCCAAAGGGCGATACGATGGAGGCAAGGAAACGTGTCATAAGGAGGTATCCAATCGCTCCGCCTGCGTTAGGGGCGATGTTGAGGTCCGAGAGAATGCTCTTGATTGGATAGAAAGAACTTAACAGTTGTAGAATTGAAACGACAGAAATGAATGCGATAGTGGACCACCATGCGATTTTCAGCCGATGCGAAAATCTGCGCCCTGGAAATAAAACTAAGCGTAAGCCCAAAATGATACAGATGATCGGGAATGCCCAAACAGCAAGGCCTACGAGAGTGTACCCATAATACGCAAAGGCATCGCCAAGAGGGCCGATCAAGTTTTGAGATGTTTCTCTGCATGGAATGCATAACTTTGAAACGCCTCTCCAATCGTACGAGATAAGAGCGAGGAAAGGGAATGTCGCCAAAGGCAAAAGACAAATGCCGATAATTTTTCTAAAAAGAGTCTGCTCGGTTGGATTTTCTGGAATGTTATTTGGCATTAGCATCCTTCTTTTTGTTTTCAGGTTCCTCAATTTGGTCAATGACGTTTGTAGCGATGTTTTCGTCTTCTAAATCTGTTTCAATCGTATCGATGATGACTGGTATTTTTGAAACTTCCGTCGTTTCAGGATTTTCGTGGAACTGAAACTGCTGGGAGTTGTACGCAATAATCTGGCTCGTTCTTTCCAATAAAAGGTCGACTTTTTCAAGGAGGATTTCAATGTCTTCCGACTTGTTGTTGTCTGATAATTTTTCCTTGATGATAGGTTGGATCACCTGAGGAAGTTTGTTCGTGATAGTGTTGTATGCAGTGTTAATCGGATTCGTCGCACGAGATACTTCTTTCGTCGTCTTTTTCCCTTTTGGAGCATCCTCTTTCAAACTCATGTATAAAAGCAATGCAAGAATCAATGCGACAAGCTTTAAAAACCAATTAGTTGAGAGGGAGTGAAAAATATTCTTTTTCATACGGCTTCCTCCGTCTTTTCGTTGTTCGCGTTTTCTTCGTCGTCAATATCGATGTCCGGAGTAGGTTCATTGAGATTTGAAAATTTCTTGAAGATTTTTCTTTGCAGGCGGCGTACAAACAATTCCCACGAGGTGAGTTGTTCCAACGGTATTACAGAGCTTAATGTTTCAAGCAAATGTTTCCTGGAAGCGCGTTTTGAAATGTCAAATTTGTGGATTACACCGTGACGGGCGACGGATACAGTTCCGGTTTCTTCAGAGACGACGAAAACGATCGCGTCAGTTTCTTCGCTCAATCCCACGGCCGCACGGTGACGCATGCCCGTTACATCGAGATTTGGGTTGCGCGAAACGGGGAAAAGGCAGTGGGCTGCTATAATCCGTTTGTTTCGAATAACCATTCCTCCATCGTGAAGAGGGGTAGGTACAAAAAATATTGTTGAAATAAGTTCAGGCGTGATTATTGCGTCAATCGGGATTCCTGTTTCTTGATAACCTCTGAGAGAAATGCCTCGTTCAAACGCGATCAATCCTCCAGTCTTGCTGCGTGATAAGCGTACGAGAATTTTGAAAAACGATGTGGGAGTCACTTTGTCTACGTGGTACGATTCGATAGGATCGTTTGATGTTTTTTTCGAATCAGGAAGAAGGGCTCCGATTTTTGCCAAACCGCTTCGTATTTCAGGCTGGAAAAGAACGACGGTGGAAATTGCCAAGTAACCTAATAAAAGGTTGACGAGTTTTCCTAAAACGACAAAGTCGAAGAGGAAGGAAATCGCTATGAGAAAAGAAAATAATAAGACGATTCCCATGAGTACTTGACCGAAACGCGACCCCTTTGCAGCCCTCAAAATCGCATAGAGAACTACGTAAAGAATCAAGATTTGTACAAGGTCAGGAATGAAGGAAAGTATTTGTTGGAAAATCATATAGTGATTATACCATTTTCGCAAGACGACCGCATTAAAATAATGTTTTCTCTTAAATTAATTCATGCTTTAGTTTCTTGTGCCTACGACACGACCACGAAAGGTGCGGGAGATAAAAAATGGACACATCGTGTTAAGTCACCATATCAACATTTAAATCTTCTATTTGGAGTGCATCGCATTGGAAGACAAATTTAATCACTTCCGCATTAAAACATCGAAGTTATATTTTATTTCTGGTATTGTTTGTGAATTCCAAAGTTTTATTAAAAAGAAAGTAGCATTCGCGCTCCCAACCCATCCTAATTTATAGGTGCAATTTAAGGACTTGCGTTTACTGTCAAATAATTTTATTTCGACCATTGCTGACGGAAAATTTGCTTCAGGAGACAGTTTTACGGAACCGAAAATGTAAAATGTCTCATCATGCTTTGTTTTCGATACAACACCATTTTCTTTTTCTTCAAATAATTTGCTGATTTCCGAAGCTCTCAAGATTTTATATTCAAATAAGAACATTTTATTATACTCCTTACTTTCTGCCGTTTGCATAAACAGAAAAACAAAAAAAATTATAAGAAACAAATGTCTTTTCATTCTTTAATCCTTCCACCTTTATCTAAAATTGTCTGGTGTAATTTATCGGGATCGGCAACACTATCGGTATTCCTGCCGCCGAAAATCACCAATCAACGCTCCTCTTAGTCTATTTCTTTAAATTTACTTTGTTTGTAGAATTTTGATGCGATATGAAAAACCATCTGCAGGCATAGGTAGTTCTTCATTTCTCATTCCAATCGGAAATAAAAATATTCGTGCGGCAGAATTATTCCCATCTACCCAACCCACTTCTCTGAACCCTGATGTTGTAAAATATTTATTCTTATTATGCCAAAATGCTATAGATACCAACGCATTTTTCTTCCCTAAGTTACGAACAGCCCCTATAACATAATAATAATCATCATTCCAATTAGCAGGAATGTCTATTATTTGGGCTAGCTTTTTCCCTTGTATAATCTTATATTTTACCTCAAAATTTTCTTGTGCCATAAGAGCACCTCCTGTACAACCGCATAACAGAACAATAAAACTTAACATTTTTTTTCTAAAAAGCATATCTAAGACTCCTTATTCTTTTATTTTACCACCGTTTTGAAGTATCCAAGTATATCCTTTTCGAGGATCCAACCACCCATTGGTTCGCCAAGAACTTGTGTTAATTTCACTACTCTTTCCGGTAGCGTCAAACACATCCATTACATAATCTGTACAATTATTATATAAACTCCAATTTTTATCATAGTTGTCAATATAATCTTGAATTTTCTTTAATTGTTCATCTATAATATCTATTGTCAGCGCTGCGGATTCCACCTTGATATCATTGCGGCCAGCGTCAGCGAGCAGTTTTTTCATAACGAACTCTGCCATAAGTGAACGACAGATGTTTCCATGACATAAAAATAAAATAGATTTCATAACAACCATTATACCACGATTTAGAAAAGATTGAAGAGGAAAACATCGTGTCTGTCACCATATCAACGTTTTCGGCGGTCGCGGGGCGACCGCCCTACCATTGAAATGTCAAACTGTCAAACTCGTAAACTGTTTCTACTGTCAAACTGCCTACAAAAAAACACCAAAATTCTTCATTAATGTTGATATCGTGTCTGTCACCATATCAACATTTTCGGCGACCGCCCTACCATTGAAATTGGAAATTGGAATTGGCAACATTTTCACATCGTGTCT
>JAGCMU010000046.1 GCA_017646325.1 Kiritimatiellia bacterium | reverse complement strand
CGGAGGACAGGGAAGAAACAGTATACGAGTTTGACAGTTTGACAATTTTAACGGTAGGGTGGTCGCCCCGCGACCGACGAAAATGTTGATATGGTGACAGACACGATGTTTTAAAATTGGAAACAACACGGAAAACTGATAAAAACAACTTTTTTCGCCGTGCAACTGCACGGCTCTTAAATTGGCGGGCGGTTGCCCGCCATAATTAAGAAGTTGTTTCAAATAGTTGTTTCCAAAAATTGATGATATGGTGACAGACACGATATTTTCTGTCGAGCGGTGCGGACGTAAGTGCAAACATTGCTGAATGGGCAGTTTAACAGTAGAAACAGGTTGCGAGTTTGACAGTTTGACAGTTTTCGGGGAGACGGCTACCTCAAATTTTGGTATACTATTAGGACAAATGAACGGAGAAAACATGAAAGATTTAAAAGAAGCTTATAAGACAATTGAATCTGACCACTTTGCCCCATTGATGGAGATTAGTTTCATCGACGGCAACAATCGCCAAACCATGCAATATGAAAAAGTCACATGGAACGTCGGCGGAGAAAACAAGGGTCTTCGCTATGGAGAAAACCCAGGTCAGGAAGCTGCCCTTTACAAACTCGTTAATGGCAACCTCGTATTGGGCGATGTTGAAATGGTTGGCCCAAACAAGCCTCTCGCTTCGATTCCAGAACTCCTTCAAAGCGGAAAACATCCTGGAAAAACGAACGTAACCGATGCCGACAACGCTTTGAACATTTTGCGCTATCTTAACGACAAACCTTGCGCAGTAATCGTAAAGCACAACAACCCTTGCGTCGTTGCTGTTGCCAACACTCTTTCTGAAGCATACTTTCGTGCAAACAAGGCGGACCGCCTGGCGGCATTTGGCGGATGTATTGCCTTAAACCGTGAATGCGATATCGACACTGCAAAACTCATCATTGAAAATTATGCGGAAGTCGTCGTCGCGCCCGAATTTGCGCCAGGCGTCATGGATCTTTTTGCGACAAAGAAAAACCTCCGCGTTTTCCGCATCAACAATATGGCCCGTCTTTCCGATTACGTCGCAAAACACGTAATTGATTTCAAGAGCCTTATCGACGGCGGCATCGTTGCTCAAACATCATTCTCGGCAAACGCAAGAAAGAAAGAAGATTTCATTCCCGCATATTGCAATCGCAAGATAACAAACAAGGAAACGGGAGAAGTCACGTTTGAAGAACATAAAATCAAACGCCTTCCAACAGAGCAGGAATACGCAGATTTAGTGTTCGGATGGCTCGTTGAAGCGGGTGTCACCTCAAACAGCGTTCTTTACGTAAAAGACGGCGTGACGGTCGGTATCGGAACGGGAGAACAGGACCGCGTCGGTGTTGCCGAAATTGCCCGTGACAAAGCATATACAAAATATGCCGACTGGATTGCGTGGGAAAAATACACAAAGCCATACAACGACTTGCGTCTCGTTTTCGGTGAGGAAGACGGAGCTAAAAAGCAAGCTGAAATCATGGAGCAAACGCGTGCTGAAAAAGGCGGCTTGCCAGGCTGCGCAATGGTGTCCGACGCATTCTTCCCATTCCGCGACGGAGCTGAAGTCGGCATCCGTGAAGGCATTACGTCAATCGTTCAACCTGGCGGTGCTATCCGCGATTGGGACGTGATTGATTGCTGCAACGATGCAAACGTTGCGATGGTCTTTACCGGGCAACGCTCATTTAGACACTGATTCGTTGTCATCGACACGATCTGTATTCCAGGGGAATGCATTCAATTCTTGCAATGCTTCCCCTGCAAGGAAAAGAGAACCGCACACTACGACAGTCGTGCGGTTTTTTTTCGACCACTCTCCCGCCGCCGTCAGCGCATCAGAGAGACTATTTGAAATAGACACGTCCTCAATTCCAGCATTTCGCATCATTTGAGATACCTTTTGAGCATCGAGCGATCTTTCGTTGCGCGTTTTAACCGCCCACGCTTTCACCGCACGCTTTGCCATTATCGCAAGATGTCCATCGACATCCTTGTCGCCACAAAATCCCGCTATCAAACCAACTTGAGAATCAATCGCTTCAAGCGCACCCAAAAGAGCGTTTGCGGCGTCGGGATTGTGAGCGCCGTCAACGATGAAATTTGCTCCGTCCTTTTCTATCCGTTGACATCTCCCCGGCCAAATGACATTTTTAAAGCCCGATTTTATTGCGTCGTCTGGAATAGAAAATCCAAACTCTTTCAATACATTCAAAATACTCAATGCCGTCTTTGCATTTTCCTTTTGAAAACTTCCCCAAAGACCGATATCCTCATCGGGCAATTTCTCTTTTGAGGCATCCTTGAAAACAGCGTTTTTACTCTCGGCGATTTCAAGAATCACGTCCTTCGCTTCCTTTGGCATTTTCCCCAAAACGAGCGTTGAGTCGCGTTTAACAATTCCACCTTTTTCCGCTGCAATCTCAGGAATGGTATTTCCTAAATAATCACAATGATCTAAGCCGATTCTTGTTATCGCACAGCAAAGGAGATTTTCAGGAGGAATTATATTCGTGGCGTCAAACCTACCCCCAAGCCCCGTTTCAAAAACAACCACCTGCACATTCGCCTTTGCGAAAAGGCAGAGCGCCACTAAAGTCAAACATTCGAAAAACGTGGTTTCAGAACGGCTTTCCTTTTCAAACTCCTCTATTATCGGAATCGTTTCGTTTATGGTAGAGGCGAGCAGTTCATCTGAAACGGGATTGCCGTTTACAAAAAATCTTTCGTTGATCGACACTAAATGAGGTGATGTGAATCGTCCCGTAGAAATTCCCGCCTCTCGCAGAACGGAATCCACGAGTGCGCACGTCGCGCCTTTTCCGTTCGTCCCCGCGATGTGAACAAATTTCAAATTCTTTTCGGGCGAACCCATTTTTTCCGCAAGACGCGAAATTGTCTCCAACCCAGGCTTGATACCAAAACGGCGGCGCTCTAAAATTTTATTCAAGAACTGTTCGTGCTTCTTTTCCACGTCTTTTCCATCTCCTCATTTCTTCTTTTCAGGAGATCTGCGAAAAGATGCACCTTTCCATAATTTAAGAACCATCTTTATGCTTTCAAGAGCAATTCCCGCCGTAATCTTCGAGTAACCCGCACGGCGCTCTGCAAATGTGATAGGAGTTTCTTTTATGGAAAAGCCGCGCATCCAAGTACGGTGATTCATTTCAAGCTGGAAAGAATATCCTGACGATTCAACGCTCGGAAGGTCAAGCGCTTCAAGGACTTGCCTGTTAAAACATTTGAATCCCCCCGTTGGATCTTTCACCTTCATCCCCGTGACGGCACGGACAAAAATACCGCCAAGTTTTGAAATCAACAAACGTTTAAACGGCCAATTTACGCATTTGCCGCCAGGGACATAACGAGAACCGATGACGACATCGAACTCTTTTGCAAGTTCAAACATTTTTGGAAGCATTGCAGGATCGTGCGAAAAATCGCAATCCATTTCAACGATATAATCCGCACCCTCTTCAAGAGCCCTGGAAAAGCCTGCGACGTAAGCCTTCCCGAGCCCCTCTTTTTTTTCACGATGCAGACATTTTATGCGAGGATTGTTTTCTGCAAGAACATCGATGATTTTTCCCGTTCCGTCAGGCGAGTTGTCATCCACAAAAAGAATACTTCCCTCTTGCGGCAAATGCTCCAACACGGCTTTTGCCATAAGCTCGACATTTTCTTTTTCGTTATACGTAGGGATGACAACAACCTGCTTCATTATACCGCCTTTACTTTATCACCTGCAAAAACGAAAGTGTTCCAAGCGCTGCAAATAAAACGCCTATCGACAAAACAACGGCACCGTCCATCTTAACGCGCGAAACCTTTTCCGTACGCCAGCGTAAAAACTGAAATATTCTCCACGGATAAAACATCCCAAACATTCCCGTTATTATGCACACATACGCAAAGACGACAAGACACAAACGCAATGGCGTTTCCGAAAGACGAATCATAGGAAACATCTCCGCCGGGAAAAGCATCATCAACGCGCACACGGCACGGATAGGCAAGAGATTATCCATCCATTTTATAGTCAAAACGGAAAGTACGGCCGCAAGAATCCAAAGTTCCGCAGGAAACATTTTCAAAAACTTGTCAAACGCCTCAATGCCAATCGTGTCTAATTCATACGCCGTAAAAAACCACGCGGCGACAGCAAGAACGGCGCCGAGCGCGGAGGATCGGGGAAATTTCAAAACACCCTTTGCCGCCAACTCAGGTTTTGCCACGGCCAAAGAGCCGTAGCAAAAAAGAGGTATTCCTATTAAGAAAAACCAAAGAGACATAATGACATCCCCGTTTATCAGCTGCCTGGATGAACGGGCTTGTCACCCTTTGCGCACATTGGGCATTCTGACGGCTCCCAAACCGTCGGCGACATTTCCATGAGAGAGAATGTCGGATAATCAAACTTCGCCTTGCCCTGGCTGCGGTCGACAAGAACGAGAACAGCCGCAACTTCCGCACCGGCCGCCTTGACGAGGTCGATAGTTTCTTGAACGCGTCCACCGCGCGTAATCACATCTTCAGCGACGACATAACGCGCGCCTGGCTTGAGCGCGAAACGGCGCATTTCAAGCTTCGTGACAGGCTTGCCTGCAGCATCAAATTCATTTGGAATGACGACCTTTTCCGCAAACACGCATACGGTGTCAAGAGCGCGAGCGACTTCGTGGCCCACCAAAATTCCACCGACTGCAGGAGAAATTACGCCATCGATTTTACCTGCCGTTTTTGCAGCCAACATCTTTTCAACGAGAGCATCGCAGAGTTTACCTGCAACGCGCGGATAACGCAAAACGTTTGCGCATTGGAAATAACGGTTGGAATGGAGCTTTGAGCGTAATTCAAAATGCCCTTCAAGGAGTGCTTCTGTTTCCAAAAAAGCATTCAAAACTTCTTGTTCTGTCATCATTTGTATTTACCTTTCTTTTTTCTGTTAAAGATTCTGGAAGAGCAAGCAGCTCTTTTTTCATAGCATTTAAAAACGTATTTGGACGAACCTCTTCACCCTTCAACATTTCGATTGGAGGTGCTGCGAGAGTTCGTGGCAAGAGTTTTGGAACAGATTGCTCCGCCTGAAACGAAAAATAACTTGGAGAGGAGAAGAAAGACGAAGGAAGAGAAAGATAGACGGGCGGCGGCAAGGGATCTAAAAGATCAAGCCCTCCATCAAATGCAATCGCACCCGAAGCTTTTTTAGATGAGCGCACCGTCCATGAAATTCCTGCTCGGCGGATCAACTCCTGATACGCTTTACCTTCAAAAGATACGAAAGAAGCAAACCGGGGCGTTATCGCATGGTCCTTCGATATTTTTTCAGAAGAAAAAAGAATAACCCTGTGCGGAAATTGCCCAATCAAAAAAACCGCAACTCCCACCAATAAAATAAGCGGCCAAGAATCATGTATGAACATCCTCAACTTCATTCACGCTTCTCCGCTATCTGTACCGATTTGGCGCCTGCTTCGCGCGCAAGAGCGACGACTCCCAAAAGGTCGCCCGTATTTACCCGTTTATCGGCAAGCAACACGATTGCTCCATTTTCACTTTCGGAAATTCGCTTGTTCAACGATGATTTGAAATTTCCTGCCGATGACGGGTCCGTCAAAATATACCGTGAATCGTTGAAAAAGATGACCGTCTCTTCATACGATGTGTTGTCGCGGGCTATCGGCATAATTAAAACCACGATATCACTCACTACGTCTTTGGCTTGCGTTACCGTCGCCTCCGGGAGCAGAAACGTAGTACCGGAAGTAAGAGATATCCGATTGGCGGCAACTCCGACAACAGAAAGAATCAATGCGAGAGACACCCACGGCGCTGCGGCGAAAAACGGTTTCAACCATGCGCAACCGTGACGCCAAATACCTTCATTGCGCGGAGGAGTCCAATTCCAAGAGCTTTTGCGTTGGGAATGAAGCGCAAAAGGAATTGGCATATTGGTATCAGGAATATCCTTCACGCTTCAACCCCTTCTTGTTTGCTCTTTCCTCTGTGAGACGTGATGTGCGCGGTAATTTCACTTGCCGCCGCCTCAACGCCCGTGATGATGCGGTCGAGCTTCATACGCAATGTGCCATACATGACTTGCACGACGACAGCAAGGAGAAGACCGATGGCAGTACACACAAGAGCCTGCATCGTACCTGAAAGTAATTCAATTCTCATGACGGGAGCGTCCGTCGCGAGAGAAATGATAATGCGCATAAGAGCACACACCGTTCCGAACAATCCAAGCATAGGAGAGGATTGTGCAATGATTGCAAGAAGAGAAAGTCTGCGATCAAGCTTACTGATTTCGGCGCGGCCGACAGAGTCGACAGATTCCAAGAGAGCACGGGGAGAATCCGCGCGATGGCGAATTGCCGTAGCGACCACACGTGCGATCGGAGCGTCGATTTCTTCACACACGGCCAACGCCTCATCGATGTTTCCGCGCTCAAGGCTCAACTCAACCCCTCGCACAAAATCTGAATATCCTACGTATGAACGACGAAGCAAAATCAACCGATTGATGTAAATCAACGCAGAAACAACACCAAGGAGAATAAAAACCCATGTAACAGGGCCTCCAGCCAAATTCCACCACACCGTCATCAGAAACCGCCTTTCATTTTCTTACGTAACTTCTCATACCTGCGCTTTGCCTCGTCTGCCGCAGAAACGCCCGATTTGATTACGAGCTGCAAAATATTCGTCGCCTCGGTAAGCTGTCCACTTGTCTCATACGAATCAGCCAGATAAAATGCCGCCCGCGCAAAAAACGCCCGCGCGTTTTCATCAAACCATTCATTGCGTTTGCGCGCATCGAGATAAGCCAGAACGACTTCCGAATAATACTGATTAACGGCCTCTTCAAAGCGTTGAAGTTTTTCAAGCGTCCGTCCTACTTTAAATGATACGGCAAGACGGACGGACGAGGAAAGGCGTTCGCCTTTAAGAAGATTGCGATACTCTTCCAACGCTTCGCTGTAACGGTTGCTGTTATCAGACCCCATCGCAAAAAGGCAGTCCGCCTTCAACATGACCGCGCGATTGCGAAGCGACGCGCTACCCGTTGAACGCTCCGCCCTTTCAAGAGCCAATACCGCATCGTTAAAACGGGCAAGCTCCATCAACGCTTCCCCTTGAAGGACGCACGCCTCCGCGATAAACGGAGAATTCGGAAATTTATTGGCGATTTGTTTTACAATTTCAACGACATCCGTAAAGTTGTTTTCAGCCGCCGCGGATCTTGCTGCAAACACCAAAGCTTCCGCCGCACGAAGCGAGGACGGATACTTTTCCACAAACTCTTCAAATCCTTTACGGGCGCTTTTATAATTGCCTTGGGTAAAATCGAATTTTGCAATCCAAAGTATGATATCCGCTTTCAAACTCGAAGCGATTTCATACTTGAGCAATTCGAGGGCAAGGCTGCGAGCCTCCTCGCCCTTCCCTTCACCGTAACGGCAAAGCGCGACGAAAAACCGCATTTCCTTTTCTTCTGCCGGGCAATCGCTTGCTATCGTTTCAAAATCCTGCGCGGCTTCCTTGTAACGGTAAGACCGGTAATACGCGCGCCCGCGGCCGTCAAGGACTTGGATGCGCACTGAAGAAGTCAGATTTGTCCCCGAATATTCAGGCGAAAGTATTTTTGTAAAAGTTTCGATTGCCGTTTCAAACCGTCCGGACGCAGCATCACTTTGAGCCGTTCTCAACGCCGCATTTATGCGTACACGAGGCGAAACTCCTTTATCAATACTCAACTCTGAAAACATCTTGTACGCCTCATCGTTTTTCCCCGCGCGGGAAAGAGCGTCTGCGCAATTAAAGCGAGCGGAGTCGGCGAAAGGACCGCTCTTGATCCGAGCGTACCGGCCGGCGGCGTTTTCATACAATCCCTCGGCTACGAGCGAATCCCCCTCTTTAAAATAACACCTTGCTTTAGTATTTTCGTTTGTAGAAATTTGGGCGGCGCGGGCGAACATCGCAACGGCTTCCGCATATTTGCCTAAACGGAACATCGCCCAAGCTCTGCCCTCTACAGCGTGTTCGTCAAGGACGAGCTGCGGGAACGCTTCAACGGCGAACTTGTATTCCTTGTCGGCATCGGCGGCATTACCCGTTTTCAAGAGCGAGTCGGCCAAAGCTATTTGGGCTTTGCAGGATTCGTCTTCGTTTAGATTTTCTCTGACGAGAGCGCGTATTCTTGCCACTCCATTAGAGTAGAGAGAAGGCATTGCAAGTTCGCGATATGCAAGGTTGTAGCCTGCTATCATCCGCATTTTTTTCGTCGTCGCACGGGCGACCGCTTTTTCCGCGACCTTTACAGATCCTTCCTGATTGTCGGCGAGCCAAAGACTCTTTGAAATTGCACAAGCGACAGAAACAAATATTTCTTCCTCTACGGCATCGCCCTTCGCAAAAATTCTTGTACGGATATCATTCGCTTTTTTGCTGTCACCCGTCTCTTCCGCCAAATCGGCAGTATACGCCAAAAGGGCATTACTGATTCCCCCTGTGAGTTTCAACACCTTTTCATTGTCAAGAATCTTGAACGCTTCTGCCTTTAAATTCGCCTTGTCGAGCATTTTCGCTCTTTCATAAACGACCTCCGCAAAGAGCGTATCATTGGAAACAACGGCATCTTGAACGCTTTGGTACGTGTCGCTTGCAGCGGAGATATTGCCTTGCGAATTATAAACTCTGGCTTTCAACCTATTTGCCAAAAGACGCAATTCGCCGTTTGAAAAAACGTAATCGAGCAGGCTTAAGGCATTTTCCAAATCGTTTAAATTGAAGTATGCCCAAGCTTGCCAATACCTTGAGTGTTCATCGCTTTGATCATTCCACTCTTTTGTCTTTTCAATGATTTCGGCATAGCGGTTTTCTTTCGCCAGCGCCTCAAGGAGGACGTGTCTTGCATCTATTTCCTGAGAGACGTTTTTCGTAGCCTCTTCGGCATTTTTTATCGCAACGGAATTAATCCCGTCACGCAAGGCGGACCTGGCAACGGAAAGTTCCTTTGATTCCTGCGCAAAGCCTCGAGATTCAACGAACACGCCCCCTATCGCAAAGGCGCAACAGAGAATAATTTTTTGAGATGAGTATTTTCCTTTTCTGTATAGAAAACCCATTTAATTATTCAACTTTCTCGTAAGCGGTTCCAGAGAAGGTCACATCGCGCCCTCTGCACAGCTCATCCGTCAAATCCTCTATCGAAAGACCGCCGCCTATAGGAGCAAACATCTTTGCAACGTGACCATCGGCGAATGCAACGTGACCGACATACTTTCCGCCTACAAGGTGGTTAAAGCCGATACATTCGCTTTCTTCATAATTGAGAACACAATCGCCTTCCTTGCCGCTACTTTCCAATATCGCCGTTTGCGACATTTCGCTAACGGCCGGCATTTCGGCAAAAAGTAACATTCTTTCAGGTGCGCCGATAGAGCCAAAATGAATACCGTTTCCGTCTGAAAAAAGCTTTCCTTCCTTGTCACACTTAAAATAGCTGTTCATAACGTAGCTCCAAGCATATCTTTTTGAAGAATTATGCTTTTTGCATTTCGCCGCATGAACAGGACACGTATAACATCTAAGATCTTTCACGTGCTGCCACAAGGCACCATTCGTAATGGCATAAAGGTTTTGCGCATTTACATCACCGTCGGAGCCTTGGTCAAACAAAATGTACGTACCGCCTAGACGCGAGCCCGATTCTGAAGTTTGGCCAGAACTTGCTCTACGCCATGAAATCCATCCTTTTGCCTCATTATACGTAATTCCGCCGCCAGCTCCGCCATTGACGTTAACGTATTCGAAGGAACCCGCGCGCGGATATTGGTCGTGTATCATCAAATAGTTTTGGGATGCGACAGCAAGGCTTCGCATATTAGCCATGCATTTAGCAGCCTGTGCCGATTCAGTAGACGAGCCGAAAAGGCGTATTGTAACGCCGGTTAAAATCGCAATAATTGCAATAACAATAAGCAACTCAATGAGAGTAAATGCTTTACGGAATTTTTTTGTAGTATTTTTCATGGTAAATATTATACCAAAATTCATCACCTTCCCATAGTCCCTCTAAACATTTCTCGAAAAGTGTACAGTGTACAAGGGAAATTGGCAAAATCCATTTTTATTTTTGATATAATCTATTTCGTCTTTGAAGCGAAATAGTAAAATTCAAAAGGAAGAATCATGATTAAAAAAATAAGTTTAATAGCGGCATTTTCCGCGTTCGCTGTAAATGCACATGCTCACAATGCAAAGGAATGGGATGTTGTCATATACGGCGGATCCTCTGCCGCGATATCGGCGGCGGTGCAAGTGCATCGAATGGGGCTTGATTGCGTTGTCGTAAGCCCCGACACGAGAATCGGCGGCCTTACTACGGGCGGATTAGGGCAAACCGATATCGGAAACAAGAACGCTTTCGGCGGCATCGCTCTCGAATTTTATCGCGACATCGCCGCATGGTATCGTGATGAAAACCATTGGACGCATCAAAGAAGAGAAGATTATCTTCCCGAAGGGCAATGCGCTGGAACAAAGGGTGAAGATTCAATGTGGACATTCGAGCCTTCGGCGGCGCTCGCTGTGCTGGAGGGATGGGAAAAGAGAGACGGTCTTAAAATTGAGCGTGGCGAAAAACTTGACCGCGGCAAGGGCGGCGTTTCTGTGAGCAACGGGCGCATCGTTTCGTTCAAAACCTTGTCGGGGCGTATTTTCAAAGGCAAAATGTTCATCGACGCGACATACGAAGGCGATTTGATGGCGGCTGCGGGAGTTTCGTACACCGTTGGGCGCGAGGATAACTCCAAGTACGGCGAAACGCTCTCCGGCTGTCAGCGTAAGCAAGCCATCTATCACCAATTCTGCAAGGGTGTCTCCGCATACGTAAAGCCTGGCGATCCGTCTTCGGGATTACTTCAAGGCGTGATGAAGGACGATGGTCGTGCGGACGGAACGGGAGATGATTATGTACAGGCTTATTGCTTTAGAATGTGCCTCACCGACAATCCGTCTAACCGTATTCCCTTTAAAAAGCCATCATCCTACGATGAAAAGGCGTACGAGCTTCTTTTTAGACAGCTTACGGCGAAGGGCGAAAGTTTTTATGCGGCAGGCCATGAATGGAAGCTTCCTTGGATTAACTCAAGAATGCCAAACAGAAAGACGGACACAAACAATCGAGACGGATTTTCGACTGACTTCGTGGGAATGAACTGGAGTTGGCCCGAGGCCTCCTATGAAGAGCGCGAAAAAATATTTAACGCCCACCTCGAATATCAACGCGGTCTTATGTGGACGCTCGCAAATCACCCGCGCGTACCGGCTTCGGTGAGAAAGGTGTTTTCGCGCTGGGGCACGTGCAAGGATGAATTTACCGATGGTCCTGGCGACGGATGGCAATCTCAACTATATGTGCGTGAGGCACGTCGTATGGTTGGCTCGTACGTTATGACGGAAGCGCACTGCCGCGGAAAAATTACGGCTGACAAGCCCATCGCAATGGCGGCATATACGATGGATTCTCACCATGTCCGCCGTATTGCAGATAAAAATGGATATGTCATGAACGAAGGCGACGTTCAAGTCGGACGCGATGAAAAAGGTGTGAAATTTCCTCCATATCCTATCGATTACGGTTCAATCATACCTAAGCGCGAGGAGTGTTCAAATCTTTTAGTGCCGATATGCATGTCGGCATCCCATATCGCATTCGGATCGATTCGCATGGAACCCGTTTTCTTTGCTCTTGGGCAAGCGGCGGGTACGGCGGCATGTCAATCAATTGCCGCAGGTTGCGCCGTGCAGGATTTGCCATATGACCAGCTTAAGGATAAACTTATAAAGGATGGTCAGATACTCTCTTTAAAAACGCGCTAAATATGGTACAATATAAGGGTTAACATTTATTTTATCCGCAAGTAAAAAAGGAAAGAAGAAAAATGATAAAAAAAATAAGCATTGTGTTATTGTCGGCTCTTGCAGCCGTCGGGTGTAACAGCCCTATGGCCAGTTCAAAGTGTGTACGTGATTGCGACAAGGCTTCTAGCTTAAAGGCGTATTACGGTCCGACGTTTGAGGTTGCCTCATGGAAGGGCGAAGTTTCATATCAAATGATTCCCGACAATTTCGCTTGTGAAATGAAGAAGTATTTTGGTGGCTATACTTTCGTTAAAGACGGAATTTCTGTTGAATTAAAAACAATTAGACCAATTAAGTACAACAATTTTGCAGGCTCCGATCATTTGAGTATGCGTTATGACCTTGTCACGAACGATAGCTGCGCACCAGTTAAAATTTGTAAATTGACGGTCAGCAAGGATGCGAAGGCTGGAAAGGTTCAGCTTGGTCCTATGACGGTAAAAGTCGTCGACCGCGTTTTGCCGCCTGCATCTCAATGGAAATACTTCCTCGACCTTTGGCAGCATCCATGGGCGGTGAGCCGCTTCTTCAATGTTGAGCCATTCGGCGATGAACACTTTAAAAAGATGGAACCTGTTTACAAGACTCTTGCTGAATGCGGCGTAAAGGCATTGACGGTTACACTTCTCGATTACGCTTGGAACCACCAATGCTACGATGCATACGGAACGATGATTGAACGCGTTAAAAACGATGACGGCTCGTGGTCGTTTGACTACACGATTTTTGACAAGTACGTTGAGTTCGGCCGCAAGTGCGGCATCGGTCCTGATATCGCCTGCTACACAATGTGTCCTTGGGGCAATGTCGTCAGGTGGAAGGATTCCAAGGGCAACACCAAGAGCGCAAAAGCCGCGCCTGGCAGCGATATGTTCTATGATTACTGGGGAGCATTCCTCGTTGACTTTAAAAAGCACCTTATTGAAAAAGGATGGTTTAAAGACACCTATATCGCCATGGACGAGCGCGCACCTAAAGACGTAGCCATCATCGCAGACTTCATACAGAAAAAAGCTCCAGGCATGAAGATTGCTATGGCCGGCAATCGTAAGCCTTCGGAGTTCAAAGGGATTGTTATCGACAACTACTGCCAATACCTTTATTATCTCACACCTGAATTTTTGACGGAAACAGACGACCGTCGCAAGAAGGGATATAAGACGACATTTTATGTTTGCTGCGGACCAGAGCGTCCCAACACATTTATGTGCAGCATTGACAATGAGGCCTTTTGGCTTGGCATGTATCCTCAACTCAGCGGTCTTGACGGGTTCTTACGCTGGGCTGCGAATTCATGGCCGCACAATCCTTATGTTGACGCGTCATTTGGTCCATGGAGAGCAGGAGACACATATCTCGTTTATCCGAACGGAGAATATTCTTCGCGCCTCCTCTCACTTAGATCTGGTGTTGTCGTCGCAGAAAAGCTCCGCATCTTGAAGGAAGCTGGAATCGGCGACAAGGAATTGAAAACGTTTGCAGAAAAGTACCACTTTACTAAAGCAGGCAAAAAGGATTTCAATTTCGAAGCCTGCCGCAAAGCTTTAGAAAAATTCGTCAACCGTTAATAAATTAACTTGCATACTTAAAAAGCCGCCACGACTTAAAGTCATGGCGGCTTTTTGTTTTTAGGAAACGGCGAGACGAAAAACAGTTTACGAGTTTGACAGTTTTAACGGTAGGGCGGTCGCCCCGCAACCGCCGAAAATGATGATATGGTGACTTAACACGATGTTTTAAGATTGGAAACAACAAGAACAACTGATAAAAACAACTTTTTTTCGCCGTGCAACTGCACGGCTCTTAAATTGGCGGGCGGTTGCCCGCCATCATT
>JAGCMU010000045.1 GCA_017646325.1 Kiritimatiellia bacterium | reverse complement strand
TTGATTATCTTTTTGAACGGCTTGCTGATCCGAAAGAGCGCAGGCGCAGTTGGGGGATTGTGACATTCAGTGTTTCTCAGCAACGCCTTATTGAGGAATTGATAGATGAGAGGGCGGAGGATTGCGAATGGGCCTCGGAGTTTTTTGACGATAGTAAGCCTGATGCATTCTTTGTTAAGAATCTCGAAAATGTTCAGGGTGATGAACGCGATGTTATTATGTTCTCCATCGCTTATGCTCCTGATGCTCAAGGGAGATTCGCGATGTCGTTCGGACCGATAAATCGTGTCGGTGGCGAACGGCGTCTTAATGTTGCGATTACGCGTGCTCGGGAGCAGGTTGTGATATTCGCAGCGGTGCACAGTACCGACATTCATGCGGAGCGTACAAATTCCGTCGGAGTTAAACATTTAAAGGCGCTCATGGAGTATGCGGAGAAAGGTTATCTTGAGGGGGCGGAGCAAGAATGCGGAAGTCGTGAAGTGACCGGCGTCAAGAAACTTGTTTGTGATTGCCTTAAAGCGAATGGATACGAGTTTGAACTTGATTATGGGATGTCGTCGTATCCTGTCGATATCGCAGTCCGTGATCCAAAGAATACAGATAGGTTCATATTAGGTATTGAATGTGATGGTTCTCGATATGCCGCTCAGGCAACGGTTCGTGACCGCGATGTCCTGCGACCTTCCGTTCTTTCAAATCTAGGGTGGAGGACGTTCCGCACCTGGAGTGTCGATTGGGCACTCGACCGTAAACGTTCAGAAGAGCGGCTTCTTGAAAATCTAAAATGCGAATGAGGGGAGAAGTGAGAATAGTGGATAGATTGCGGTGTTATTTCTTTTGTGCAACAATAGTTGGGTCTTTGGGATTGCTTGAATCTTTTGCAATTGCCAATCCGCCGTATGAGGTTTATCCTTATTTGGCGGAGGAGACGGATAATCCGCCTGTGAATTATATGAAGGTGTGCGAGCCTGGGCGGACGGGTGAGGAGAATGCATCGTATGTCGTGTTGGGGATTTCTTTCCCAAGGACATATCAGGCTGTGGATGCTGATTTTGATGACGACTTGGTTGTTCCTGCGTACATTGACGGATTGCCAGTGCGAAAGATAAATGAGGCTGCGTTTGTGGCGTGCACAGGGCTTAGGAGTATAAAGATTCCTTCGACTGTTAGAGAGATTGGTGCGCGAGTTTTTTCAGATTGTTGGAATTTGACTAATGTTATATTTGAAAGCGGAATCGCGACAATTGGAGACAACGCATTTTCAAATTGTATTAGCTTGGCATCGATTACTTTCCCAAAAACCTTGTCGCGTCTTGGAGCGGGATGTTTTCATGGATGTGTTAGCCTTAAGGATGTTTATTTCAAAGGCAATGCTCCGCGGCTTGTGATTCCAAACATGAGTGATAAGTCTCCATTTGGTGAAATGATTTTTCGTAATTACGGTTACTATGAACGTTTTAAGATTCATATAAATAAAAATACGTACGGGTGGATTTCTCCGCATGAGAAAGGTGTTCCTGAAAAGTGGCCGGTTGATTTTGGATACATACAGGCACATGAAACGGTAGCGGAGGATGGTGATGAAATAGGTGTTGCGAATGTGGGCTTTGTCGTGGTTATTACTGAAATCAAGGGTGCTCCTGTTGCTGTGCCAGAATCATGGGCGGCTAAATATTCTGGATATGTTCAGAATTTTGGAAATAATTTTGCTCTTTCGCTCACAAGACCGACGGGAAAGAAGGATGCAGCGGGAAAATCTTTACAGGTATGGCATGATTATGTAGCAGGAACTGATCCCACGGATCTCAATGACGTCTTTACTGCGACTATAAAAATCGTTGATGATAAGCCTGTTATTTCTGTTGTGCCGGCGCTGTCGGAGGGAGAAAAGTCCATCCGCAAATATACCGTTTACGGTAAGGTATCGCTTAAGGACACCGATTGGATAGAAGTGAAAACAGGCAAGGAAGGCGAATACAATTTCTTCAAAGTTACTGTTGAAATGAAGTGATGTGCTGGTGCAAAAAAGTGTCCACAAATTGACACCAATCCTCACAAATCGGATTTGTGGAGATATTTGCGGATTTGTGGACACTAGGAAATGTTGCCGATTCCCA
>JAGCMU010000044.1 GCA_017646325.1 Kiritimatiellia bacterium | reverse complement strand
CGAGGTCTTGCAAACACCCTCAAAGAATTGCTTATGAGCGCTGAATATATCATCGATTCAGGAAACCCTAACGTGATTCTTTGCGAGCGTGGTATCCGCACATTCGAAACGGCTCTTCGCAACACTCTTGATTTAACTGTCGTACCATTCCTTCACAGGCTTTCCCATCTTCCCGTCGTAATCGATCCAAGCCACGCTTCAGGCGTCGCAAAGATGGTTGAACCGACGGCAATGGCGGCAACGGCGATAGGCGCGGACGGTCTTATAATCGAAGTGCATAACAATCCGAGCCGCGCGCTTTGCGACGGCGCTCAAAGCCAAACGCCGGAAATGTTTGCTGAAACTATGCGTAAAATCAATGCAATCCGTCCTTACGCATATCGTGTATAATTTAAAGAAAAAGAAGGTAAAAAATGGAAGAGAAAAAGTTAGACGAAATCCGCAAGGAAATAAATAATATCGATAAAGATCTGCTTCGTCTTTTCGTTCGCCGTCTTGAAATAGTTCAAGATGTAGCCGAATCTAAAAAGGCACGCGGGCTTCCCGTATTCGATCCCGTTCGCGAGAGGGAAATCCTTTCACGCGTTGCAGGCGAGGTGGGACCAGACTTGGAGAATGAAGTGAGCCTATTCTTCTCAACGATGTTTTCTATTTCGCGCTCTCGTCAAAGGGAAGCTCTTTCACCTGAAGTCAGTTTGCGAAAGGAAATTGAAGCGGCTCTCGAAAAAGCACCTGAAAACTTTCCTTCTCGCGCACCAATCGCATGCCAAGGCGTGGAAGGTGCATATTCACAGCAGGCGGCGAGTATCCTTTTCAAATTCCCCACAATTCTTTACTTCAATTCCTTTGAGGACGTTTTCAGCGCGGTAGAGAAGGGGCTTTGCAAATATGGTATTCTTCCTATTGAAAATTCTGCGGCGGGATCGGTAACGTCTGTTTACGACATTATGGCAAAACATAATTTCAAAATCGTAAAGGCTCTTCGTCTTCGTATCCGCCACGTCCTTTTGGCTCCTCCTGGAGTTAAAATGGAAGATATCAAGGAAGTGACAAGTCACCCTCACGCAATTGCTCAATGTACGAATTTCTTTAAGGCACATCCTGATATTAAGGCAAATCCATACACCAACACGGCAGCGGCGGCAAAGGATCTTGCCTCCTCTCAGAGAAAAGATTTGGCTGTAATCGCTTCCCGTTCCTGCGCGGAGCTTTACGGTCTTAATGTCATTGCAGAGGATATTTGCGATGTGCAGTCGAATTATACGCGCTTTATTTGCATTTCAAAAGAGACTGAAATATACCACGACGCAAAGAAGTTTTCAATCGTGATGAGCCTTGCCCACCGTCCAGGTTCGCTTTGTGGTGTAATGTCAAAATTTGCTTCGATAGGCGTCAATTTGACGAAATTGGAGTCGCGTCCCGTGCCAGGATCAGATTTTGAATTCATGTTCATTTTCGATTTCGAAGCCTCGCCTCGCGATCCTCGCGTTTTGAAGCTTCTTTCAGGTTTTGCAAACGACACTTCTATCGAACATTTTACGTTCTTGGGCGCATACGCGGAAGATTGATTTTTTCCCCATTTCTCTCTCTTTTTTGGTACAATATATATTTAAATTATGGGCGACAATCCCGTCGTTTCTAACAAAAAAGAGAGAGAAAAATGGCAGAAGAAAATAAGTCAAGTTTAGAGCCTCTTGCAGCGCTTTGCAAGAGACGTGGGTTTATCTATCACAGTTCAGAAATTTATGGTGGTATACCAGGATTTTGGGACTACGGTCCATTGGGCAGTGAGTTCAAACGCAACGTAAAAGACGCATGGTGGCAATTTACCGTAAGAGGGCGTGAAGACGTTGCAGGCTTGGATGCGACAATCATTATGCATCCAAAAATTTGGAAGGCTTCCGGTCACCTCGATACTTTTGCAGATCCTATGACTATGTGCAAGGAATGCAAGAAATTGATGCGTGCCGACCAGATTAAAGATATTTACGAAGAGCAAAAGAAAAAACCGCAACCTAAGATTGCGGGTGCTGATTTCTTCTGTCCTTACTGCGGTGGAGAATTAACTGAACCAAAGCCGTTCAATCTTATGTTCAAGACGATTGTGGGGCCTATTGAAGATCCTTCAAACGTCGCATATCTCCGTCCAGAAACTGCACAGGCGATTTTTGCGCAATTTACAAACGTTCTTTCGACTTCCCGTCAGCAAGTTCCGTTTGGCATTGCTCAAATGGGTAAGAGTTTTCGTAATGAAGTCACGCCTCGCAACTATACTTTCCGCAGCCGTGAATTTGAACAGATGGAACTCGAGTTTTTCATTCGCCCGGATGAGGCTATTGAAATTCTTTACGGCCACGTAGTCACGCTTGCAGACAATCCCGATTTGGACGGTGAAGTCCAGCAGGATTGGGGCTGGGAAGTGTGGCACAAGTATTGGGTTGAACAGCGCAAGAAATTCTTGAACGCCGTCGGTTTGCCGTCGGAGCGTTTCGTTGAATACTGGCAAAAGCCCGATGAACTCGCCCACTACGCCCGCGCGTGCGTTGATATTGAATATGATTTCCCGTTCGGCCGTCAGGAACTTGAAGGTATTGCCGCCCGTTCGGATTTCGACCTTTCTCAACATCAAAAGCATTCAGGCGAACCTCAAAGCGTGTTTGACGATCCTCTCAAGCAGGCTGCGAAGAAGATGGATGAACAGGCGAGAGCGGCATTTATCGAAAAGGTTCAGAAGGATTGGGTTTCCCGCGGCAAGGACGCGGAAGAAGCGAAGAAGTTCTGTGAAGATCTTTTCAACGGCCGTTACATTCCGCACGTTATCGAACCTTCTGCCGGTGTTGACCGCTTAATGCTTGCGCTTCTTTGCGAAGCTTACGAAGAGCAGAAGCTTACGGACGACAAGGGCAAAGAAGATATTCGTACGGTTCTTCATTTCAGTCCTAAAGTCGCTCCGATCAAGGTTGCCGTATTCCCTCTCATCAAGAAGGATGAAGCAACTTATAAAATCGCCCGCGAACTTTTCAACAAGCTTCGTAAGAAAGTCAATTGCTTCTGGGATGAATCAGGTCAAATCGGTCGTCGCTACCGTCGTCAGGATGAAGCTGGTACGCCATGGTGCATTACAGTCGATCCTCAAACGGTTGAAGACGGTACGTTCACTGTTCGTGACCGCGATTCAATGCAGCAGGAACGTCTTACTTACGAACAGTTCCTTGTAAAGATGACTGAAGCTTTGGAATTCTAACGGAGGAAAAAAAATGAAATATTTTGTGATTCTTTTTACGCTTGCTTTTTCAACCTTGATCGCAGCTCCAGTTGTAACTGTTACAAAGTCAGGCGCTGAAAAAACAGTCGTCACAATCGAGACGGCCGGCGGCGTTGAATTAAAGGCTTACAACAGCTCTCTTTCAAGAAACCTTGAGCGTTCAGGCTATTTCAAAGTCGGTCCGAACGGTCAAATCCGTATCAAGGGCGCTCCCGGTTCTTCCGTGGAGGCTCGCGGCGCCGGCAAGTCGGTGACGAGCTCGACTTCATTCTCCGACGCAAAGGGCGCTCGCATGGCGGCACGTCAATTTGCCGACACGATTATTGAAGCGCATACGAAAAAGAAGGGATTCTCAACGAAGAGAATCGCGTTCGTCAACCGTAAAGGCCCAGACAATGCAGAACTTTATACTTGCTATCCCGACGGTTATGACATCCGTCAGCTTACGAGCGACAACTGCGCTGCGGTAGGTCCGCGTTGGGCTCCTAACGGTCAGGATATCTATTATACGGGCTTTTTGCAAAAGACGCCTTTAGTATACCGTATCAACATGGAAGGCAAGCGCAAACTTCTCGCCCAGTTCAAGGGGCTTGCAACGGGCGCTGCCGTTTCTCCTGACGGAAACAATTGCGCAATCATTCTTTCCTACCAGGGCAATCCCGAACTTTACGTTCTCAATTTTGCAACGGGACGCGTCAAGCGTATGACGAAAACGCCTGCAGCTTCTGAAGCGTCTCCTTGTTGGAGTCCTGATGGCACGAAGATTGCGTACGTTTCCGATGAAACGCGCCGTCCTCAAGTTTACATCATCGATGTTGCGTCTAAAAAGTCAAAACGTTTCACGACAAAGGGTAAAGAAAACACGAGCCCTGATTGGGGTGATGACGGACGTTTGACATGGACTTCAAAGAGTCAAGGTCAAAGCGTTATCATGATTGCCGATCCTGCGGCAGGTGCATCAAGCGCAAAGGTCGTGACACCGGCAGGTTCATGGGAAAATCCAAGCTGGGCTGCAGACGGGCGTCATATCATCGCCTCTCGCGACCGCGCTCTTTTCATTGTCGATACCGATCCTGATGGAGATAAGCCTGTTCAGCTCTTTTTCAACAAGGGCAATTGGATGAATCCTTCTTGGAGTCGTTAATATTTTATGTTGGAAGTCAAGCAAGTTTCATTCGCTTGGTCGGATGATTTGATTCTCGAGGACGTGTCTTTCAACGTTGAGCCGGGAAAGCCTGTTGCGATTACCGGCGCCAACGGTTCGGGAAAGACTACGCTATTGAGAGTGCTTGCCGGGCTTGCAATGCCTGTTGAAGGCAGTGTGTATGCCGACGGAGCGGATATTTTCAAAAACTCGTTCCGCTATCGTCGCATATTAGGATATCTTTCAGAGTCGGCTCCCGTCAATCCGAAAATGACTGTTTCAAAATACTTGCGTTTTCGGGCAAAATTAAAAGGGGAGCAATCTAAAAAAATTTCTCATCGCGTTGAAGAGGCTATGGAGATATGCAGGCTTTCTGCGTATGCCGACAGTAGAATAGGGCTTCTTTCCCGCGGTCAAATGAAGCGTGTGGCGTTGGCGGATGTCTTTTTGCTCCGCCCGCGCTATGTGATTTTAGATGATCCGTACGCAGGGTTGGACGACCTTTCAAGAGAGGCCTTGTGCAATGTGATTCGCAATGTTTCTTCCTTTGCGTCTGTCATTGCGGCGGGACACGAGGTGGAAGAGTTTTCGAAATGGGCTAGCGTGAAATATGAAATGCGCGCAGGTCAGTTGAGCGATTTAAGCGAGAATGAAAAACCGAAAGGGGTGGAGATGTGAAGCGTATACGCACACTCATTTTTGGTACTTTCTCCGAGCTTTGGACTTCGCTCACGACGATTATCGTCGTAGCCGGGTTTATTGCTCTTTCGAACGGTTTCTTTTTGTATGCTCTCTTTTCGGGAGAAGGAAGTTCTTCGACAATTGAATCGTTGTGGAGCTTGTCGGCAACCGCTCCGCTCGCCGTTTTGTGCGCGTTGATTACGATGCGCGTGTGGGCAGACGATAAGAAATCGGGAATGATCGATTTATATCTGCTCTCGCCGATTTCTGAAAGGGCTCTTGTTTTCGGTAAATTTATGGGCGCGTTTTTAATGGTGCTCATAGCTATTTATCTTTATCTTTTATTGCCGCTTTTCATTTTGCCGTATTATTCTCCTGAAGTTTCAATGGTTGCGTCGTTTTGGACTTTCATACCGGCTATTCTTTCATTGATTATTCAGGCGGCTCTTTGGTGCGCGATAGGTACGTTTATCAGCGCCTGCACCAAACAGGCGTCGACCGCGGCTGTTATCACTTTGCTTCTTATCATCGCTTTGCCGTATGCGGCATACCGCGTTGTTTTGGCGTGGCTTCCCGCATTGCGCTCGACGATTTCGGAATTCCCTCTTGCTCAAAATGTCACCGATATCTCGACGGGATATTTTTCAAGCGGTGCAATCGTCTTTTATGTCGTATTCACTTTTTTCTCTTTGTTCGCGGCAACAAAGGCGATTGCCGTATTGCGTCTTGCAGGTCGCGGCGGCAGAGGCACTCGATTCACGGCGTTGACAGCTGTTCTTCTCGGCCTTGTTTTTTCGGGATTGGTTTCGTTTACTGCCATCAGGTTTAACGTTTCCATAGATTTGCCGACTCATTCAAGAGACTTTGCATTTTCAGAAACGACAAAGACGATTTTGGAAGAGACGTCAGGGGAAATCAACGTCACGTGTTTTATGTCCCGCCGCGAAATTCATTATCGTACCGTGTCGCGTTTGTTGAGAGGGATTGCCGCTACGGCAAAATCTTCTGCGGGAGCGAGGGTTGATCTGGAATTTATCGATCCCCGTTGGGATTTAGGCCGTGCTGCCTCGCTCGTGCGTTCGGGCGCGGAAGAAAATTCTATCGTGTTTTCAAAAGGGCGCCGTAGAATGGTTGTTCCCGTGAATAATCTTTTCACAACTCCCGTTGCAACGAACACAACGATTCAGGTAGCTTCGATGCAAAAGATTTTTATCGGTGAAAATGTTTGCGCTACTGCGTTAAGGCGTCTTTCAAGGCCTCGCAGGAATGATGTGATTTATTGGACGAAAGGTCATGGTGAAGCTTCATTTTCCAATTACGACCATGTTTATGGCATGAGTGAAATTTCGCGTATTTTGCGCCAGGAAGGATATACGTTAAAAGAGTTGGACTTGTCTTCGGAACTTGCAGTTCCGGAAGATTGCGCCATCCTGTTTGTGTTGTGTGCACGGGATGAGTTTTCTCTTACTGAACTTTCACGCATAAACGGATTTTTGAGAAATGGCGGGCGTCTTCTCGTCATGACTTCAAACAAGATCGATTCAGGAGTCAATAAATTGTTGAAATCGTGGGGCGTTCAGGTTTTGCCGTATATGACAGTGTCGCAAAGAACTATCACGGGAACCGATATTGTCGTTTCGGATTTTGCCGAACATGCAATCACCCATTATTTAAAAGATGCGACGCTCCTTTTGGAAGAAGCGGCTGTTCTTGTCCCCTTCGGCGGAAAGGAAAAGGAATTTGAGTCGGACGTTATGAAATATACGGCGCTCGCCCGTTCGGACAATAAGTCCTGGGGCGAATCTGAACCGTTTCAAAAACCGTGGACCTTTGATCCGGCGACGGAAAAAAAAGGACCTCTCGATTTGATAGTTGCTCTTGAAAGAGGAGGGGATGTTTCAGAAAAGGTGGCATTCCGACCTACGCGCATCGTTGTTATCGGTGATTCTACATTTGTGATGAACGGGGCTCTTTCGACTCGCGCCCGAGCAAACAAGAATTTTTTCATGAATGCCGTTTCCTGGCTTTCGGGGCTTGATGCGAGTTTTGCTGCAGATTCTTCAAAAGATGTTTTTACGTTGAACATGGATCGCAAGCGCTGGATTCAGTATGGCGTATGGTCTGTGTTCGTTATGCCTGTTGTCGTATTGATTCTGGGGTGGTTGTTGTATTTGCGTAGGAGGTATGCGGAATGAGCAACAAGCGTTTCATAATCTTTTTCATAATCGGCATAATCTTTTTCTCCGGAATACTGTTTTTAAACGATGTTTTCAGAGGAGATGTCGCGACAGTCGAAACGCGGGCGACGCTTTCAAATTTCGATCCTAATTTCATCGATCGGATAAACGTGAGTTGGCCTTCGGGCAATATGGTTGAACTCGTCGCATCTGAAAACAGAACGTGGAAGATGGTAAAGCCGTTTGCCGCGGAGACTGATGCCGAAACGGTAAACATGCTTTTAGATTCAATCACTTTAACCCAGCCCACGGATATGATTTCGGATTCAGATGTCCTTGCGATGGGAAGAAAGATATCCGATTTCGGCTTTTCTCATTCGAAAGTCGAAATGGTTTTTCATTCTAAAGGGAAAACATCTCAAGTTTTTATAGGGGACTACACAGCTTCAAAAAATGAAGTCTATGCACGTGTTGAAGGCGTGCGCAACGTGTTTGTCATGCCCGCTGAAATCATAAAGGCGATTCCCGTTTCATCTGACGGATTCCGTCGCCGCGATTTTATTGGCGGCACACCCAACGACATCGCCGAAATTGAATTCAGAACGCCTGGCGCTCCTTTTGTAAAGGTCGTAAATGATGGACTTAAGTGGCGTTTAGAGCAGCCGTTTTCAGCCTCGGCCGATACGGAAATGATTCGTACTCTTGCAGAACGCCTAATATCATCTCGGATTTTGGGTTTTGTTTTTCCTTCCGCTTCACGCCCGCTTATCGATGTTGATATTGACGCCGAAGGCAAACTGCGCTCTCCTGGGCTCGTTCCGTTTTCTCTCGATGCCGAGAGAAACGTTTCCGTTACCGTCCGTACGAAAAAAGGCAAGTCTGAACAAGTGGTTTTCGGTAATTCCGCAACATCGAATTCCGTTTACGCGCTCGTTCACGGAGCAACGGCTGTTGTGCAAATAGACTCTGAAATCGAACGGCTTTGCAAAGTGAGCGGCGAGTCTTTAAGAGATATGCGGATTTTCCCGATACTCGGAAGTACTGTAGATTCTTTGTCGGTTACGTTCGATTCAAGTGTTTATGTTTTGCGCCATGGAGACGACGGCAAATGGTACTTGGACTCTCCTGTAATGGCAATGGCGGACCAAAAGACGGCATCGAGTTTTGTTGATAGGATTCTGCGTCTGAAACAAAACGATCTCTCTAACGGAGACGATAAATGCGTTCAGGTAAGCGTGTCTTCTTCAATCACAAATTTTCCGCCGGTAAGCGTTCCCTTGTCGTACTTGGATGATTTGGCCCAGCCGATGAATTTGCGGTCTCGTCAACTGATGGAATTGAATCCCGAAACAGTCAAAGTTTTGGAGGTGAAAGGGAGAAATAAAACAGAGACAGTCGTTTTCGACGCCGTCAAAGGGGCGTGGATGCGTAAACGTTCCGAAGACGAAAAGGACAGCAAGGTATATCGTATCAAGGAAGATACCATAAAAAACATTATAAAGGCATTGTCGAATTTAAAGGCGGTCGGAATTGAAACCATTGCGTCAACTCCTGCGGATTTTGAAAGATGCGGTTTGAAAAAACCGTTTTGTGTCGTGTCTGTTGATGTAAATGAAGGTGAAACCGCCCGAAAAAATATAATTCTCGGAGGCGCGACATCGTCGGGCGGACGGTATGTGACTTTAGGTGGTATCGATACAATCTTTATTTTATCCAGAAAAGATGTTATGATATTAACCGAATCTCTGACGGAATAAGGAGAATTTTATGAAGGTGGTTTTGGTTACAGGCGGTAGCGGGTTTCTTGGAATCAATCTAATCCGTTATCTTCGCACAAAAGGTGTAGAAAAAATCCGTGTGCTTGACATTGCTCCCTTTGAATACCCGGAAGCAAATGAGCCGTGGCTTGAAATGACACTTGGCGATGTGCGAGACAAAGCAGCTGTTGACAAATGCGTCGAGGGATGCGATGCGGTCGTCAACACTGCTGCCGCTCTTCCTCTTTATTCACCTGAAGACATCCGTACAACGGAAGTTGACGGCGCGCAAAACGTGTGCGAGGCGTGTAAGCGTTTTGGAGTGAAGAGAATGGTGCAGATTTCTTCAACTGCGGTTTATGGCGTTCCTAAAAAACACCCGATTTACGAAGAGGATGAGCTCGTAGGGGTGGGACCGTATGGGAATGCTAAAATCGAAGCGGAAGAGCTGTGCAGGAAAATGAGAGACGAAAATCTTTGCGTTCCGATTATTCGTCCAAAATCTTTCATCGGGCCTGAGCGTCTTGGAGTCTTCGCGCTCTTTTACGATTGGGCTTATACGGGGCATGGATTTCCTATGATTGGCAGCGGAAACAACCGTTATCAGTTGATGGACGTAGAAGATCTCTGTTCTGCAATTTGGAACGCAATGACGTATGACGCGTCAAAGGTAAATACCGAATTTAACATAGGAGCAAAGGAATTTACCACGATGCGCGAGGATTATCAAGCCGTACTTGACAGAGCGGGGTATGGCAAGAAAATCCGCGGTATGCCGATAAAACCTATCGTTTTTATTTTGCGCATATTGGAAAAGCTGCATCTCTCGCCGCTTTATCCGTGGGTATATGAAACTGCTTCGACCGACAGTTTTGTATCGATTGAAAAAGCGGAAGAGTTGTTGGATTTTAAACCGAAATACTCCAATAAAGACGCCCTTGTGCGAAATTATGAATGGTATGTGGATAACATAGATTCGTTCAAGGGAAAAACGGGAGTATCTCACAGAGTACCATGGAAGCAAGGCCTCTTGGCATGTGCGAAATGGTTCTTTTAAAGGAAATTTATAAATGAACAAAAGAAAAGAAAAATTAAAAAACAAAAAGGCCTTTCACAAAACGCAAGTAGTGGAAGGTCGCTTGCATATTGTACGTAACGGAAGCGGATTGATAACAGATCCCTCGACAGGGGAGACGATTTGGATAGAGCCGAAAAATCTTTTGACAAGTATGCCTGGAGATTTGGTTCGCGTAAAAATTCTTCCGCCGCCGCGTTTTAATTATCAGTTTGATACAAAAACAGGAATATCGGGACGTGTGATAGAAGTCCTCGAGCGCGCTGAGAGAGTTGTCGTCGGGACGGTCGTCTCAATCGGAAGGTTTGTACGGGTAAAGCCGCTCAATCCGATGTATCGGCAGGATTTTATCGTTCATAGCGCGAACGGGGCGAAATTGAAAGACCGTGTGACGATGCGGATGGTGTCGTGGAGGAACGAACGTCTTGCGCCCGAAGGAGAAGTTATTGACGTGCTGGGCCCGGCAGATGATCCGTCTATTGATACCTTGGCCGTCATGAAACAGTTCGACCTTCCTGAATTTTTCCCTCCTCAAGTTCTTGAAGAAGCAGAGAGAGTAGGGGAATTGAAGGATGGTGTCAAGCGCTTGGATTTGCGCCGCAAGTTCGTCTTTACGTGCGATCCTGAATCGGCGCGTGATTATGATGATGCGATTTCTCTTTACAAGGACAAAAAAGGCCGTCGCGTTTTGGGAGTTCATATTGCCGATGTCTCGCATTATATCCGTCAGAATTCTGCGATTGATCGGGAGGCATACAAACGCTCGACATCCGTTTATTTGATTGATAAAGTAATACCGATGCTTCCCGAGCAGCTTTCAAACGGAGTATGTTCTCTCGTTCCCAACGAAGATAGATTGACGTTTTCCGTGTTTCTTACCTTTGATGAAAAAGGAAATTGCGTTGAACGGAAATTTGCCAAAACAATAATCCGTTCAAAGGTTCGTTATACTTACGAACAAGTAATGGAAATAATCAAGAACGGACCAGGGAAGGATCGCAAGAGACAGGTTGTAAACGAGGTCAGCAAGCTTGCCCAGCAAATGAAGAAAATCCGTTTTTCCGATGGTGCTCTTGATATGGATGTTCCGGAGGCTGCGGTAAAACTCGACGAGAAGGGGATGATGACAGGTATCGAGCTTAGACCTTACGACGAATCTCATCAAATGATCGAGGAATGTATGGTTGCCGCAAATGAGGCTGTCGCCATGGAATTGTGGACGAAGGGCATAAAAATTCCAGCGCGTCTTCACGAGCCGCCAGATCCGGTAAAACTCGATGAGCTGCGAATGGCGTTTGAAAACATCGGAGTTAAGTGCGGTGATTTGTCGCAGCAGAAAGCACTTGGGAAATTTTTGAAAAAATTCAAAAAACTTCCTTTGAGCGGAATGTTGACTGTGATGGTACTGCGTTCTATGAAGCGGGCGATGTACAGCGCCGAAGCGATTGGTCATTATGGACTTGCAAAGAAATTCTACGCCCATTTCACAAGCCCAATAAGAAGATATCCTGATTTGGTGTTGCATAGACAGCTTTCAAACTATCTTGTAGGCGGCAAGGCAAAGGCCCGGATCGATCAATCATGGCTTGTGCGTCAAACGTCCAATGCGTCCGATTGCGAACAAAATGCAGATGACGCAGAACGTATGCTTACGGAAATCAAGAAATTCCGTTACCTTCAGCAAATATTGAAAACAGGCAACGAATCTTTAAATGTGTTTAAAGGAGTCATCGGAAAATGCGCCCCGTATGGAGCGTTTGTCGATTTGCCAGACTTGGCGCTTGGAGGCATGATTCATATTTCTGCTCTTTCAAAGGAGTACGTGTATTTCGACGCTGCAATGCAGTCGCTGCGTGACAATCATCGTGAGTGGAATGTGGGCGATGAAATTACGGTGCGTATTACGAATATCGATTTCGACGGCAGAAAAATCGATTTCGAGCCGGTTGAAAGATTTTCAAGAAGAAAGAAAAAACGCCGATAATATTTTTACTTGAAAGGTAATGTTACGGTCCATACGATGCGCAAGATGATTTTGCGCATCGTTTTCTTCAGAAGAGAAGGATTTTCGGGAACGGTGAATTTGTTTTCTTTCAAACGTCTGAATGTTTTTGCGTTGAAAATGTGTAAGACATACGATGTGAAGCCAAACAGGGGGTAATAGGAAAAGTTGGCCCTTTTGTATTCTTTCATCAAGCCGTAAATTTTCCTGCACCGCGCATGCCATCCCTGCATCGATTCATGGAAGTGAGGACGGTTCATGATCGAGGAAGGCGTTTTCCTGTAAAAATATCCGACAAAATCAAATTCGACTATTTTCTTGATTCCCATCGATGTAGACCATACGAAAATAGTGTCTTCACCCATTTTTATGCGTTCGTCAAACAATGCGTTTTTAACAATTGACGCTTTCCACATTTTATTCCAGATACCGCAATTGAGATACGCATTGCCGCTCCATAGAGTGTACATGCAATCTTTTTTGCCAGACACAATCTTTGCCGATGAAAAATCTTTGAGAAGGGGCGCGTCGCATGAATTTAATGAAAAGTCGGGAGGGACTTCCCGATGGGAAAGCGATATCAAATCCCCGTCGTGCTCTTGGGCAAGCGCCGCCATGACTTCAAGCCACCGCGAATCAATGGTGTCGTCGGAATCAAGAAAGGTAACGTATTTTCCCGTGATATTCTTAAGACCGGTATTTCTTGCTTTTCCTACGCCTGAATTTTCTTGAGAGATGATTTTTATGCGATTATCCCGCTTTGAATATTCTTTTAAAATATCTATGCAATTATCGGGACTTCCGTCATTTACGCAGACGGCTTCCCAGTTCTCATAAGTTTGCGCAACTAAAGAATCGAGAGCGGCCGCCAAAAACCGTTCGGTTTTATAGACGGGTATGATAACAGATATTTTATTTTGTTTTTCGCTTGCCATTTATCTATGTATTATTGCGTATATTCGCCGATTAGTCAAGACAACAAAATGAGTATTCTTTTTTTTATTAGAGCGTTGAAAAGGAGGTGTTTTTAATTTTCAGTTTTTTCAATAAACACTTGCACTAATCCCGTTTTTTCTTTATAATTTATTCATCATGATACTTTACCAAAGACATTTACCAATTGCATGTGCCTTATTGGCAACATGCGCAGTGTCGCCATTATCAAGCATAATGGCGAAGGGCGACGAATCTGCAAATCAATCGCAGGCTAATGAAGCTGCCGCGAAGGAAGAGTATAACTATATCAAGGCTCTTATTGATTCGAATATGCCTGATTTAGCGTCTCCTGTTATTGCAGAGGCTAAAAAGAAATGGCCAATTCTCGGGCCTAAGCTTCGTGTCCTTGAATTGCAGACTGATTTGAGCCAAGGTCAGTTCGATAAGGTGAACAAAATCGCCGAAGCGATTCCAGATAAAAAGAGTGGTGAATATTGGGCTATTCGTCTTTCTATGGCAGAAGCGTATTTTGCTCGTCAGAGAATGGATGAGTGCGCCAAGATTTATAAAGCATTTTTTGCAGCAGTCCCAAAACCAGGCCCGGAACTTCGCGATTTTTATGTAGAGTCGGCATTTAAGTGGGCTCAAATGCTTATTCACAACAAGCAGTTTGATGAAGCGTTGAAGGTGTTTACGGGACTTCTCGAACTCAATGTTCCAATTGAAAAGCGCTCGCTCCCGGAAGAGCGTTGGTGTACGATTGCCATGGACACAGTTGACCTTCAGTTGCGTCTTGCTTCGGAAATTGAAATTCCAGAAGATGCCAAGGCCGCAAAGGCTGCGAAGGCAAAGCGCAATGAATATCTTAAGGCTGCTGAAAAGATTGTCGACGCGCTTCTTTGGAAGACCGATCTTATCATCGTTTTCGGTAAAGCCGTTTCCATGAAGGCCCACATCAAGCTTCTTCGTGGCGACAGCGCTGGCGCACAAGATCTCGTAAATGAATTTATGCCGCAGCTTGCGGAAATCCACAACAGCCTCGTGGAACAAGATCCTAAAGGCCGTCTCGGTTACGTTCGTTTGAGCCCGATGCCTGCGTGTAGATACCTTCTCGCAAAAATGCTTTGGGATTCCGTACAGGAAGAAATGAAGAAGCCAAAACCAGATAAGGCGAAAATGGCAGACGCTCTCTTCGGCGCTAAGAAGGGCGGTAAGCGCAATAATTCAGGCTCCTACAACCACGCTATCAATGTATTCGTAAAATATCCCGAATCTACGTGGGCGTCAGACGCGGGCGAATTGGCGGAAAAGATTGCCGTGTTTGTAAAAGAAGAATATGGCAAGGAAATCAAGACAAACATTTCCTCCGATCAAAAGCGCAAAGTGCGTCAGATGCAATTTGCAAATGCGTACGAATTGTTCAGAGGCAACAATTTTGAAAAGGCGATTGATGCGTATGCCGATATTCTTCGCCAGTTCCCTGAAACGGAAGAGTCGATTGGCGCTGTTGCAAATATGGCGGCATCGTATTTGGAATTGCTGAAAAATGCGAAGACTCCGGAAGAAAAGAATCTCATTCGTATTTACGCAGATACTGTTGAGAATTACCTTTGTGAACGTTTCTCCGGTTTGAAGAGCGATTACATCCGTCCGGCAGGTGATGAAGTTCTTCGTCTTGCAGCCTCTGAAAGAGACAACGGTGCGCTTGCCCGTTCAGCAGAGCTTTATGATTCGTTCTTTGAAAATTATCCAACTCACTATAATGCGGCGGCACAGGCTTATGTCCAGGCAAACGCCGCGCGTAAAGTGGAAGATTGGGATTTGGCAATCCGCTTCTATTCCCGCATTGCCAATACCTACACGAATCATGCGGCGTACGTTCCTTCGCTTCACAGCCTTGCAGCGTGTTATGAAAAGGTTGGTAACGAAGCGGAATATTTGAAGTACCTCCGCGCGTTTTCAAAGAACACGAAGAAACTCAACGAACGCGTCGTTACGAAATTGGTGCTTGCTCAGCGCCAACAAAAAGCAGTCTTTGCGTGTTTTGCAAAGGCAGCTGAAACGAACGATGCCGCAGCAGTTGAAGCTTTGAACAAGGAAGCTTACAAGAATGTCGCTTTGGCAATCCGCGATTTCCGCGATGTTTCAAAGGACATTGAAGTCGCTTTAGCATCAAAGAGCGTTACTGACGAAAAGGAAAAGCAAAATCTTACAAAGCGTCACGAACAGGCAATGTATCTTGAAGGTGACAGCTGGCAGCGTTTGCGTTGGCCTGAATCAAAGATTTCTACATTCCGTCAAGCTGCAGTGAAGGCTTACGAAAAGTATATCGCCACTTATCCTAAGGGTGAGTTTGCTCCTCCCGTTATGGTTAAGATCGGTACTATTTGGACGGCTGAAAAGAATATGGAAAAGGCACAAGACGCATTTGCCCGTCTTCAATCAAATTACCCAGATTCTGATGAAGCAAAGAATTCTGTGCCGCGTCTTGCGAGAACGCTTATCGATATGGGGCTTAAGGCAGAAGGCGTTGAGCAGTACCGTAAGATGATCAGCAATCAAGACGGTAAGTATACTACAGGTCAATTCCTTCAGGCCGGTGAAGCGCTTTTGGAAGCCAAGAGCTTTGATGTCGCTCAAGAAGCTTATGCAAAAGTTATCGAAATGGCAAAGAAGACAAGTTCGACCAATATGATTACAATTGCCATGATGGGTAACGCTAAGGCACTCTTTGGCACGGGCCGCTTTGCTGAAGCGCATGAAGTATTAGATACGTTCATTGAAAAGTATCCTAAGTCCACTTTAGTCGTCGATGCATACACAATGCTCGTTGACGTCGCAAGTGAAGAAGGGCGTAAGGAAAAAGACGACGAATTGCGTAAAAAATACTTCAATCAAGCAGTCGGCGCGATTAAGAAGCTTCGTAACTATAAGAGAAATAAAGCCGACCAAGACGTATTGGACCTTGAATCCGGCGATATCTTAGTTCGTAAGATGGAAGCGGAAGAAGCGATGAACTTGAAGGAACAGGCAAAAGAAACTTGCATGAAAGCTATCGCCACGTTCCAAGTGTTCCTTATGGCGAATGAGCCTACACAGGAATATCCATTCAAGGATATGACGCCTGCTCAACGCAACAATCTTGAACGTTGCTATGCAACCATTCTCCCGCTTATGGCTAAAGTCGGCAAAGACCAATCAGAGAATGTGATTAAGTATGCAAATGTCTATCTTGAGTTGTTCCCGAACGGCAAGAACAAAACGGCCGTACAGAACGCTCTCAATCAAGCAAAAGCTGAATAAGAAAATTTAAGGAGTAAAAAAATGCGTAAGTGTTTATTAGTAGTTTTTACAGCCGCGTTGACGGCAATGTCTTTCGGTGCGATTAAAGGAAAGGTCATCAAGACTGATGGAACTGATATCGCAGGTGAAATCAAATGGAGCAACCGCGATAAAGCATACGTCATCGTCCGTGGCGGCGTTGAAATGCAGATTCCTGCTGTTGATGTTGAAGATATCGAAATCGTAAAGCCTGCAGGATACGATCAAGCCGTTGCCCTCGTTGAGAAGGGTGAAGGCAAGAAGGCTATTTCTTCTCTTGCAAAGATTGTAAAAGAATATAGACGTTTGCAATGGGATAAGGCTGCAGGTGGCTACCTTGCTCAAGCGTACATTCAATCTGGTAATGTCAATGAAGGTCTCAAAGTTTGCCAGGATATCATTTCTGCAGACGCATCGGCGGCATACAAGGGTAAACTTGCTCCTTCCTATTGGGAAGCATTGTTGCAATTGGGTCAGATGACAAAGCTTGAATCAGCTCTCAAGAAGGCTGCAGCAAGCGGAGATCGCGTGACGAGCGGAGCCGCTCTTATCAAGCGTGGCGACGTCATCATGAAAGAAGGCAAGGAATCAAATGATGCCGCACGCAAGGCACTCATCGACGGTTATTTGCGTGTAGTAATGATGTACACCGATGCAGGTGTTGCAGAAGAGGTTCGTCCAGAAGCTCTTTACAAAGCGGCGCAATGCTTTGAAAAGGTCGGGCAAGCTGCTCGTGCAGATATGATGCGCAAGGAGCTTCGCACAATGTATAAAGACAGCCCATGGGCAGCTAAACAATAATCAATTTAAATATAAACAAAAATAAAGGAATAAAAAAATGAAGAAAATTCAAAGAACATTTATGGCATTACTTCTCCTTGTCGGGTTGATTGGTGCCCCTATCGCAGCAACAGTTTCTATTGCACAGGATGCAGCTCCTGCAGCTCAGGCAGCAGGCGATTTGGTTGACGCTCAGGGTAATGCTGTAAGTGGCGAAGCTGTAAAGCCACAGGCAGATTCAGGCTTTTTGTCAATCGTTTTCGGTTCTGGTGCATTAGGTGTTATTCTTTGGTTTGCTCTTTTTGGTGACGGTATTGCAGCTATTTACTTCATTATCGACTGCTGGGTTCTTATTCGTCCTCAGAAGCTCATGCCTCAAGCACTCATCAACAATGTTCAGGGTGCAATGACGGAAGGCGATGTTGTAAAGGCTTTGCAGGCTTGTGAAGCAGACCCAAGCCCAATGGCAAACATCCTTGCAGCTGCATTCCAACACGTGGAAGAAGGCTTTGACGTAATTCAGGAAGCCGTTAACGCTGCAGCAGACCTTGAAACCGAACGTATGATGCAGCGTCTTACGTGGATTTCCGTGTGTTCAAACCTCGCTCCGTCACTCGGTCTTCTTGGAACGGTTCAAGGTATGATTATGTGCTTTGCAACACTCGCTTCCGGCGTACCAGATATCGGTGCTCTTGCAGGTAACATTTCTCAGGCTTTGTGGACAACGGCTGGTGGTCTCGTTGTTTCTATTCCAGCTCTCGCATTCTTCTACTCAATTCGTAACAACGCAACTCGTCTCATTCTTCGCATGACGGCTCTCACGATGGAGCTTATCAAGGATCTTCGTAACGTTGAAGTTGAAGGCGCAGAAGAAGTCGTCGCCTAATTTATAGGCAGGTGAATTGTGGCTAAAAAACCAAATCTCGAAGATGCAGCTCTTGACATGACGCCAATGATTGACGTTGTGTTCCAGCTTATCATTTTCTTCGTCGTTACTTTGAAAATGAGTGACGATAAGGATGATACGATTAAGCTGGAAGACGGCAAACACGGAATCGTCCTCACGCAAGAGGAATTGCCGCCGTCTCAATTGACGATTGATGTAGCAAAAACTGGGCGTGTGTCTATTTCAAATATCACGCTTACAGATAAAATGCTTGCAGACAAGATCAAAGAGCGCAAAAATAAGTATGGCTCGGATTTCCCGTGTATGATTCGAGCAGACCATCGCACACCGCACAAATACGTAGCTAACGTTATGAACGTTTGTGCGGCGGTCGGTGTTTGGAAATTGTCGTTTGTTGCCATTCAGGAACATAAAGCTAAGTAAAAAGCAAGGAGAATCTGATTATGGCAAGAAAACCACAAGAAAATCCAAAGGCCGATTTGACGCCGATGATTGACGTAGTGTTTCAGTTGATGATCTTTTTCGTTGTGACCATCAAGCAGGAAGACATTTTCTCGAAGTTGAACGCTAACCGCCCAGCCCCTAACGCAAGCTCCTCACAGTCGGAATCTAACGACTCTCAGGTGCGTATCGACGTAGGTCCTGGCGGGTTGCTGCTCAATGGACGTTCAATGTCTTTAAGAGAATTTGATCGTAACATGAAAGAGCTTTCAAAAACATCTAAGAAAGCGACCGTGCTCGTGCGTTGTACGATGAACTCTCCTCATAGGTTCCTCGTTAACGCCCTCGATACTTGTTATAAGTATGAGATGTATAACGTGTCAATCTTCTCGATGTAATAAGGAGTTGGTAATATGGCAAATAATGACGAACTTCTTGATGAAGAGTTGAAGGAAGAACTCAAGAAATACGAAGAGGTCGGTTACTTTACCCGTCTTGGTCGTATGTTTAAGGGGCTTAGTATGGCTCCTGATACCCGTGAGTTCAAGGAAGCAAAGATCGAATTACAGAGACTTGCTGCTCCCTTGCTTGCTTTACTTATTCCTTTAATTGGTATTGGTATTTTGATTGTCGTTACTTCTATGGGCGACAATTCAAAGAAGGCAATCAAGGTTGAAATCGTTCAAGTTGAAGACGAAGAAGAAAAGCTTGAAGAGGTTGAAAAGCCTGAGGAAATGGAGCCTCCAGAGGAAATGGAGGTTGAGGTCAATATGGATGCGCCGAGTATCGATAATGCAGAAATTGCATCGGAAACTCCTGCGCCGACTAATGAACCTCAATCGCCAAAGGTCAACAGCGTTGACGCTATGCAGAACATCAAGTCTCCCGTAATGATGAAATCAGTTATGGGCTCTGACCGTTCTACTGGTGTCCGCGGTCGATACACTGGTGGTGGTGCTCAGTATGGCGACCAACAAACGGAAGCGGCTGTATTAAAAGCTCTTCGTTGGCTCAAGGCAACTCAAGAGCCAGACGGCAGCTGGGGTAAAAGACCTGCTCTCGGGCTTTCAAGGCAGATTGACAAGTCCGCTGGAGCTGGCTTTGCAATTCTTACCTTCTTAGCTCACGGTGAAACGCCAAGTTCCAAAGAATTCGGTCCAACTGTTCAAAAGGCGCTTGATTTTCTCATCAATAACATCGTCGTCAATAAAGACGGCGTAGTAAAAATGAGATATTGCGACGGTCACGAATATGGATTTTTGATCGCTACATATGCTCTTTGTGAAGCGTATAGTATGACTAAAAATCCAAATGCCCGTGAAGCTGCGCAAAAGACTCTTAAGCGTATTATTGATGGTCAGACTCCTACCGGTGGCTGGAACTACAATATGAAAAGAATGACGACAGGTGCTCCTGACGATATTTCATACGGTGGTTGGGCTATGCAGGCAATCAAGGCTGCCAAGATGGGCGGACTCCATGTTGAAGGCATGGAAGAGTGCATCAAGAAGGCTATTAGATGTTTGAAGACGCGTAACTACAATAAGAGAGCTGGTTTCGTCTATCGCCCTGGTTCTAGTGGTGGTGGTCTTGCAGGTGTCGGGTGTCTTTGTATGCAGCTTCTCGGTTATGCTAAAGATGAAGCGGTTGCCAACGCTCTTGAAGTTATGAAGGGGTGGGGTCCTACATTTGATAAAAAGCACATGTGCGGAAGCGCCAACTCTCAATACTATTCTTACTATGCTGCTCAGTGTAAATACCAAGCAGGTATGTGTAAGGATGCTACGGCCGCAAACAAGAAGCTTTGGAAGGACTGGAACCTTGCTATGAAGGAATTGTATCCTAAATCCATCATTACGGTTATGGATCCAAAGACGCAAGCTCCTTATACGATTAAGGATCCTGCTGGCAAGGATAGGCAAATCGGTCGTTGGGAATGTAACGACCACTACAAATACGATGTGATGAGTACTTGTTTAGTCGCATTGCAATTGATGGTGTACTATCGTTACTTGCCTACAACATCTCTCAAGGCTACCGAAGTTGAAGCCGACGTTGAAGCTCTTTCAAAGGATAAGTCCGGCGAAATCAGTGTTTCAATCGATATTTAGTTGAAATGAGCTAAAAGTGAAAGTATTGGTGTAATTTGCCGTTCTCGTTATTTTTAGCTCTCAAATACTTAAAACCGAAGCGTTCGGTCACGTCAGTGATTACGTGCGTTTCGGTTTTAGGTGTATTATTGGGAGTTGCAGTTGTCATTATCGTTCGTGCGGTTATGACAGGGTTTGGTGATTTGTGGGAAAAGAAAATCCTTGATTTCAAACCTCATATAACACTTACGTCTTATCATGGAAATGTCGTTACGGGCGAAGATTATCTAACGAAGGAAATTTCCAAAATAGACGGTGTTCTTTCTGCATCTCCAGAAATTGCCACGCGCATCATGCTTGAACATCGCGGGCGTGTTTCCGCTCCGATTATTCTGGGCGTTGACCCCGACCGATTTTTAAAAACGTATAAAATCGGCGCTCCATACGCAGGCACCTTCGACCTTGAAGGCGATTCCATCGTTTTAGGTGTTGATTTAGCTCATACTCTTGGAGTTTGGTGCGGTGATATGGTTACTGTTTATTCTCCAAAAACTTTAGTCGCAAGAGATGAAATTTATCTTCCTTTAAAATGGAAAGTCGTAGGGATTTTCTCTTCCGGTCAAAGGGATTACGATTCAGGTTTTGCCGTGGCGTCAATAGCAAATGCTCGCGAATTGATGGGGCTTGAGAAGGGCGTGTTTGCTATCAATATAAAAACTTTGCAGCCATCAGGCGAAAATTTTGATTCGATCTGCAAAAAAATCGCTCTTCTTGCACCAACTTGCAAACTTACCACTTGGAGGCAGGCAGACAGAGAGATTTTTAACGCTCTTGCAGTCGAGAAAAATATGACGGCTCTCTTGCTTATGCTCATCACCGTCGTTGCGATATTTTGCGTGATGAATACGCTCCTAGTTTTGACGGTACAAAAAACTTCTGAAATCGGGCTTTTGAAATCGTTAGGTTTTTCCAAGATGAAAATAATGGGGGCGTTTATCGTACATGGATTGATTCAATGTACAACGGGATTGTTACTTGGGCTTGGTATTGCTGTTGCCGTTTTAAAGAATTTGCAAAACATCGTTGAAATATTGGCGAAATGGGGGATGGAAGTGTTCCCTAAATCCGTGTATGGATTGGATTCTATCCCGTATCGTCTTGTTGCATCCGATGTATTTTGGGTTGTAGTCATCGTATTTGTCTTTGGTCTTGCGGCATCATTTATCCCGGCATTTCTTGCAGCTTCAAAGAATCCTGTGGAGGCTCTTTCAAAATGAAACTTCTTTCGGTAGAAAATATCGTAAAGGAATATAAAATTCCAGGACATAAGCCTATAAGGATTTTGAATGATATTTCCTTTGAAGTCAACGAAGGAGAACACGTTGCCATTGTCGGCCGTTCAGGTGCAGGAAAAACGACTCTTTTAAACATCCTCGGCGGGCTTGATAAGCCTAATTCAGGGGATGTGAAGATTGCAGGCGTATCTCTCTACAAGGGGTTTGGTGCAGAAAGACGCAGAAATATGATCCGTGCCACGAAAGTGGGATTCGTATTTCAAAGCTACCACCTGATGCCGGAATTGGATATCGTTGAAAATGTTATTCTTCCAACGATGACTGGTTACGAAAAGATTTTAAATCCGCGTAAACGCGCCAAAGAACTCCTTGAGAAAGTAGGTCTTGGCGAACGACTTGGTCACTTGCCTACTGAGCTTTCGGGAGGAGAACAACAACGCGTCGCTCTTGCCCGTGCCTTGATTTGCAGCCCCGATATTATTTTTGCGGATGAGCCAACCGGTAATTTAGACAGTTCCACCGGTACAGAAATAATGAAACTCCTTTTTGAAATAAACGAAAAGCCTCTTGCTCTTGTTATGGTAACACATTCAAGTGACGCTGCAAATATGTGTGATAGGGTTCTCGTATTAGACTCTACTTCAATAACGGAGCGTTAAGGGATGCTGTTAGAAATTAAAAATTTAAGTGTTTCTTTTGATAATGACGAAGGGGAATTGTTGTCGGCGGTAAAAGATGTTTCTCTTTCGCTTGACCGTGGTGAGATTTTAGGTCTGGTAGGGGAGTCGGGGTGCGGGAAATCTGTTACGGCAATGAGTATTGTCCGTTTGTTGCCTTCGCCTCCTGCAAAATATGTCGGTGGAAAAATCCTTTTTGACGGCGAAGATACCTTATCGATGCCTTTACCGCAATTGCGTAAATTGCGTGGTAAGCGTATAGGTGTCATATTTCAAGATCCTATGAATTCTCTTTCTCCTTTACACCGTATTGGAGAACAATTGGTGGAGATGGTTTTACTCCATACAGAAATGTCTAAGGCCGCTGCCCGTGATTTGGCTCTTGAATGGCTTGAAAAGGTTGGTATTCCCGATCCGGCAATTCGAGCAAAAGCCTATCCTCACGAACTTTCGGGTGGGATGCAACAACGTGTAATGATTGCAATGGGGCTTATGCTTGAACCCGATTTGATTATTGCCGATGAGCCGACTACGGCTTTAGACGTTACGATTCAAGCGCAGATTTTACGGTTGATGAAGCGTTTGCACCGTATCAATTCAGGCGTTCTGCTCATTACTCACGACATGGGAGTCGTTTCACAAATGGCGACTAAAATCGCCGTAATGTATGCAGGCGAGGTAGTGGAAACGGCCGAAAACGTCTCGGATTTTTTTGCAAATCCCAAACATCCATACTCTCGAGCGCTTTTGCAATCAATTCCTTCTGCTCTAACGAGAGGAAAACGTCTTCCCGTAATTCCAGGAAATGTTCCGCCAATAGGTAGTTTTAAAGATGGATGTCGTTTTGCGGATCGTTGCGCTTTTTCGAGAGATGAGTGTTTTAAAAGCAACATTCCTTTAAAATCTCTCGGTAATGAAAATTCTGTCCGTTGTCTTTTCAATTAATGTAAGGTTTGGATATTTGTATGAGTATGAAGGTTCTATCGATTGTTCTCATTTCTGTTGGGTGTTCAACAACTATAGGCGTAATCGCAGGTCTTTTGATCCGCGTTCTTCCGCATAAGTTAAATGATATTGTTATGGGCTTTTCCGCCGGCATCATGCTTGCCGCCGCAACAGCAGGGCTTTTATCTACTTCATTTACATCCAATATCTCTTCCATACCTTTAGCAATATCGGGCGCGTTGACGGGGGCTATGATTATAAGCTTGTTAGACCGTTTTATACCCCATCTTCATAGACTTGCGGGAATTGATTTTGAAGAGCACAAGAATGGAACAATCAGTAAATCTCTGCTATTTGTCGCGGCTCTCGCTATTCATAAAATTCCGGAAGGTCTTGCCGTCGGAGTCAGTTTTGGAACTGGAGAAATCGGCGATATTTTGACGATTGCATCGGCAATTTCTATCCAAAATATTCCCGAAGCTTTTGTTATAGTTGCTCCTCTTTTTGCAATTGGCGTAAAATCTCCTCGAATCATTTCAATTTCTTTTGCGATTGCCTTTGTAAGCATAATTTCCGTCTTGGCTGGATGCTTGTTGGTGTCGATGTTCTCTGGGGTTTTACCATTTCTTCTTGCGGCTGCCGGCGGTGCAATGCTCTATGTGATTAGTGACGAAATCATCCCTGAAACTCACGCACATGGGTTTGAAAAACAATCAACATTCGCACTTATTATAGGCTTTCTTATCGTTCTTGCGATTCAAAGCCTCTTCGGGAAATAAAAAAACCACATCGTGTTAAGTCACCATATCAAAATTAGTGAATAGTGAATAGTGAACAGTGAACAGTTGCGGCATTTTTTAATTTTTAACTTTTTCGGCGGTCGCGGGCGACCGGATAACGCAAGTTTTTTTCTGTAAATTAGTTTTTCACCGATTATATTACACTTTTCGGTAATAAGAAATCACTTTTCATAGTTACTCTTTTTTGATATAATCATTTGTTAAATAGAGAAGAGAAGTGATTATGATTGATAAAAAAATATTTTATCCATGTTTTTTTAATAAATTTATCAAAGAGTCTTGCTTTTTGGTTTTCCTGGCATTGACAATGAATCTATTTGCTTCATCGTATGAAACGAATTTAGTTAAGGCAGATATTTCTTATGTTGATTGCACAGAATCGTTTTCCAATCCTGCTCGTGGTAACGCTGGTGGCGGGTGGATAGTTTTTAAGAAAGAAGGTCTTCCGAGATGGAAGGGGGCTTCCTCGTATGCTTCATCACTTTGGGAATTGAGCGCGTTTTCCGCAGGGCGTGAGCAAAAAGGAAAGCGTCCGCCAGATGAACGCGTAGGCGGCGAGGATATCTCGATTACGGACGCAATGAAAAAGGATGTCCGCCGTTATCTTAGCGAAACACGCGCAAATGGTGGTTCGCTTATCGTCCGACTTGGGTACACATGGAGCGAACATGCGGGGTGCGAACCTGAAGATTTTGAGGTTCTTCTTAGTCATGTGAGGGACTTGTCAAAAATCATAGCGGAATATGATGATGTCGTTGTGGCAGTCGAGGCAGGTATTGCGGGACCATGGGGCGAAATGCATTCGTCCGATTACTGCAAGGCCGAATACATGAACCGCATTTTAAAGGAGTACTGCGACAACCTCCCTGAACGTATTTCCGTTCTTGTCCGTGCGCCAGATTATATAAATAAAATGTCTGGAACTAAAACGCTTGAGACTCTCAAGAAACTGCCGTTTACAGATAAATACCTGAAACGTCTCGGGATGTATAACGACGGATATCTCGGCACTTGGTGGGATTACGGTACTTGGGCGGGGGATTTTAAGCGCGAGCGTGGCGTAGAAATGCTTAAGACGTTTGAAAACCATCCGTATGGTGGCGAAATGGCGTACATTGGCCGCGATTGGCTTGAAAAAAACATGGGGCTCTTTCAGCTTGAGAAATGGAACATCGTCAAGGAATGGTACGAGACCCATCTCAACTATCTGCGCAATATCGGCGAGAAGGGGCATACTCTTGCAAACTTCCTGACGAACGATCTTGTATTCGACTCCAAAAAATACGCTTTTGAAGGGATGCCGTCTTTAAGCGAATATGACGGTCAGACGATGAATAAGTTTGTGCGAGACCACATGGGGTATCGTTTCGTCGTGCGTGACGCACGCGTTCCCCGCAAGCTCAATGGCGGAAAAGAATCGGCAATTGCACTTGAAATCGAGAATACAGGGTTTGGAAAACTGCTCCTTCCTTCGCGAATGGAAGTGGTCGTAAAAGGTTCTAACGGCGAAGCGTTTGCCGCAGCCGATGGGTCTCTTGATATTTCGGGGGGAGATAAAAAGCGTGTCGTACTCAAGTTTAAAACACCTCTCGTTTTAGAAAGCGGCAAATATGATCTCTACTTGCGTGCGAGCTGTCCCTTTAAGGACGAAACGGCAGGCGCTTTGCCGCGTCGCCCAATCCGCTTTGCGAACAAGGGAATGTGGGATGAGTCTTTGCGTGCCAATAAAATCGGGGAAGTCCAGATTTATATGACCGAAGCATTGAAGCGTGAAGCAAGGGAAATAGCGAAGAAACTTGCTGAAGCGGCGGCAGCTGAAAAGGCGGCGCAAGAAGAAAAGGCGAAATTGAAAGAAGAGGCTATCAGCGATAGAGGGCCTTATTTTACCGATGAAAATCCGCTCGTCATCGATATGAAAGGCGGCGAGCGTTCGGTAGAGTCGTGGCATCAGCACAAATGGAACGGCCAGCCGCTTACGGTGAGAAACGGCAAACTTACCTTTACGAAATCGGTTGGAGTTCATGGCGGTAAGATTAATGTCGAGAAGGGCTCGACGCTTAATTTCGCTCAGGGCATGACTCTTGGTACGGGGCTTGGCGATGCAGGAACGAGAGTATTTAACATTGAACCTAAAGCACGGCTTGAAATAAACGGGATTAAGTGGAATATGGATCACTCGCGTGTTCTTATTCCAAAAGGCGCGTATTGGATGGCTGATTTGACGCGTTTTACTTTGCAGGGAGGAATGAAGGATAATCTTTGGGAAATTGGTGGAGAGGCCGTTTTCCCTCACGGGATAATAGTTTCTGATGCCAAGTGGGGATGTAAGCTTACCGTAAAGGTAAAGGATGGCGGCGTTTTGGCGATTGGTGAGGGTGTTTTTACAAATGGAATTAAAAAAGGTGTTCTTGATATTATTCTTGAAGGTGGTAAATTGCAGCTTTTCTGGGGCGCAAAAATTGAGAGCGGCATCATGCGTGTTGCTCCTGGCGCGAATGTAGAGGTGTTGGTCGCGAAGGATGTCGCATTTGATCCGTCTGTTATTTCTGTACCTGAAAATTCCAAATTGAAAGTTCGTCGCAATGTTCCCGAGCCGAAGGGCTTGCCGGCGCGATATACCTTCACGGTCAAATACGACCGCACAGGCCGTAGCTACTGGATTTCGGCAGATGATTTTAAGGACTCTGTCGACGAGCTCGTATTCCTTTATCCCAATCCGGATAGTGAATCCGAGATTAAAAGAGAAAAATTAAAAACAAAGGAAACACTCTTCCGTAAGCGCTTTCCAAATTCTAAAGATAAGCGTTTCACGGTAATTGCGGGGATTAAGGATATTTACGGTAATAAATATGCTACAAATATCGTTGTTAAACGCCCGTGGCCAGTCGTTCGTCAGCCGACTGAAAATCATAATGTTCTCGTCGGACATACCGGCTATGGAGACGCTCTTGATTTGACGCGTGATATATTTGAAAAGGATTTGTGCAACCTCTACGTCGGTTGGAAGGGTGGATCAAAAACTCATCCGGAAAAATGGCCGGAAGGGGATCGCGAAAAATGGCAAAAGCTCATCAAAGAGCGAAAGATGTGGTCGATGAGCATTTATAGCGGCGACAATAAGCAGGTGCAGGACAAACTCAATCGCGTTTATCAAGGCCGTTATCTCGGCAACAACATCGGCGAGTATGCAAGCTTCATCTACCAAAGCCGCAAGGAGTGTGGTATTCCGATGGACCTCGATTTGGT
>JAGCMU010000043.1 GCA_017646325.1 Kiritimatiellia bacterium | reverse complement strand
ATTTCGCCAACGGAGCAAATTGGGCGGGAACTGTCGTCGTCAATGGACTACTTAAAATCACTAATTACGAAGGGAAAACCGAAAATGACAATCCTGCAAGTGTCGCCTTCGGCGCTCTCGATCTTCAAGCCGATTTCCAGGTGCGCGTCTGGCGCGGCGAGGATGGCGCGCTTACGAACGATACTCTGAATGTCGGTACGTTCATCAACAATGGCGGCAAACTCGTTCCGACGATGATGACCGAGGGCGAGGAATTTGTCTTGGGAGATAAAGTTGTCGTCGGCAAGATTGCCAAGTCAGCTGTATTGCCTGAACTTTCAAAGGGATGGAGAATTGTTCTCAAGGCGATTGACGGTGATGACGAATACAATCTTCTCACCATCAATCGCGGTGCCGGGCTTAAAGTGATTCTGAGGTAGAGCCTTTTGCAGAAGAGCCCATTATGAGTTCTTGGATGAAAATTTTACTTTTGACGATCCTCTTTACATTGCCGTCGTTTGCGCTTGAAATAACGGCGTGGAAGGGGGAGACAGTCAATGCCTTCCTCTCTGATGGCGAAAAGGTCGGTCGAGCGCGCAACGGGTTTCAGATAAAAATTGGTGCTCTTAAAAGCGTTCAGTACAGCCAGGCCCCTAAAATCTGGCGAAAGACATTTTCCAATGCGCTTGATCGTGTCGTTTGGGGTGATACGGTTGCAACATCTCGCGTTATTCAAGTGAAGGTGCCGCAGAAGATAAGATCGGGCGTTTATAAGTTTGGAGACCTTCGCGTCAAAGTTTTAAATCGTACGATAACGCCCGTTTCCAAGCGAACCTACCATCTTGATATTTGGCAGCATCCGTGGGCGATTGCAAGAACGAGTAAGACAAAGCCGTTTTCGAAGGAGCATTATGAGGCGATGCGTCCTTTTTGGCGCGACCTTGCCGCACTCGGGCAAAGGGTGATTACGACAACGATAGTTCGTTTTCCGTGGAGCCGTCAATGCCGTGATGCATACGATACGATGGTGCGTCACATAAAGATGGATGACGGGAGCTGGAAATTCGATTACTCGATCTTTGACGAGTACGTAGAGTTTGCGCTCTCCTGCGGATTAGGACCGGAAATCGCGTGTTATTCAATCTGTCCGTGGGACCAATGTCGCATTTGGTGGGAGACTTCGGACGGCAAACACCACTCTATGCGGGCAAAACCAGGGACAAAGGAATATGAAGAATACTGGGGACCGTTTCTTCAAGACTTTGCCAAACACTTGAAAGAAAAGGGGTGGTTTAAGAAAACGACGGTCGCTCTCGATGAGCGCAGCCCTGAAGAGACAAAAGCTGCCGCCGACTTTGTTCGCCGTGTGGCGCCAGGGTTGAGATTGGAGTTGGCGGGCAATCGTTCGTTCGATGCGTTTGCTGGAGTTGAACCTGATGTCTATTCGCAGAGTATGGAATATATTTCAAAGAAGTTTTTTGAAGATGTTGCCGTTCGCAAGGCAAACGGGCTTAAAACAACGTATTACGTTTGCAATAGTCCTCTCTCGCCCAATACATTTGTATTTTCCTCGCCCGATGAAGGGTTTTGGCTTGGGCTTTATCCTGCAGTGGCCGGGCTTGACGGGCTCCTTCGCTGGGCATATAATTCATGGCCGTCAAAACCATTAGAGAATGCGGATTATGCGAGCCTTTTTGCAGGCGATACATTTCTCAT
>JAGCMU010000042.1 GCA_017646325.1 Kiritimatiellia bacterium | reverse complement strand
TCCGTCAGGATATTTCGCGCAATGACCGCAAGGGTCTTGAAATGTTCGTTTCCGGCGATCAGCTTCTCCGCGGAGCAGCACTCAATGCTGTTGAAATCGCCGAAGCGTTAATCAAGCGTAATCTCGTTTGATCTTTGGAGGCGTAGATGTTCAAGGTTTACGGAATAATTCCAGCGCGTTTCGGCTCAACTCGTTTTCCCGGCAAGCCGCTTCACAAGATTTGCGGCAAGCCTCTTATCGCATGGGTGTACGAAGCGGTAAAAAAAGCCGAAAGTTTGACGGATGTCATAGTTGCAACGGATGACGATCGCATAATGGAAGTCGTCAACGGCACGGGAGGCGTTGCGGTGATGACGCCAAGCGAACTTCCAAGCGGAACGGATCGTGTCGCGTGCGCTGCTGGAAATTTTGACGACAATGACATTATCGTAAATATCCAAGGGGACGAACCTTTGATTTCGCCAGATCTCATTAACGATCTCGTTTCAAAGCTTCTTGAAAACCCCGAAATAGATATGGCGACGGCCGTCACGAAAATAGAGTCGGAATTCGAGCTTGAAGATAAAGGTGTCGTTAAGGTTGTTTTGGATCGAAACGATAAGGCCCTTTATTTTTCGCGTCTCCCAATTCCGTGCCAGCGCGACGGCAAGGCGAGTGTCGAGTCGAATTTATACGTAAGACATCTTGGTATCTACGCTTATCGCGGAGGCTTTTTGCGTAAGTTCGTCGAAGAAAAACCGTGCGCTCTTGAACGCGCGGAAAAACTTGAACAGCTTCGCGCTCTTTGGATGGGCGGCTCGATTGCAGTCGTCCGTACGAACGATGAAGGCTTTGGTGTCGATACGCCTGAAGATGCAGCACGCGTTGAAGAAATTTTGCGCGAAAGAGGAATTGTAAAGTAACGGAGAAATTTAAAATGAAAAAAGCGGGCAAAGTAAAATTGGTTGATGTTGATAGAGGCGTTGCTTTCGGTGATGGCTCGCTGACTTTTATTGCGGGGCCTTGCGTGATTGAAAGCCGCAAAATGGCGATGGATCTTGCTGCAAGGCTTGTGGAAGTTGCAAACGAGCTTAATGTCAATTACGTTTTCAAGGCAAGCTTCGATAAGGCAAACCGCACGAGCGTTGATTCTTTCCGCGGGCCAGGAATCGAAGAAGGTCTTGATATCCTCGCCGATATCCGCGCGACTTACGAGGTTCCCGTCATTACCGACATTCACGAACCCTGGCAATGCGAGAAGGCGGCTCAAGTTTGCGACATCCTTCAAATCCCCGCGTTTCTTGCGCGTCAAACAGATCTCGTTGTCGCCGCCGGCGAAACGGGCGCTGTAATCAATGTCAAGAAGGGGCAATTCATGGCTCCTGAAGATATGACGAACGTGATTAAGAAGATTGAGTCTACGGGGAACAAAAGAATCGTTCTTTGTGAACGCGGCGCAAGTTTCGGGTATCGCAACCTCGTAGCGGATATGCGCTCGCTTCTCATTATGCGTGATTTGGGATATCCTGTCGTGTTTGATGCGACCCACTCCGTTCAACGTCCGGGCGGGCTTGGCACGGGTTCTGGCGGAGACGGCAAATATGCACCTGCTCTTGCGAGAGCTGCCGTTGCCACGGGTATTGACGGGGTCTTTATGGAAACGCATATGAATCCGCCAAAGGCATTGTCAGATTCGGCAAATGCGATTGCCTTTAAGGAAGTGAAAAAACTCTGGAAGCGCCTTTTGGCTATTCACGCAGTTGTGAATGGCGCAGAAGTTGAAATTGGATAAAAGAAGTGATTGAATTACGTAACATATTTTTTGCTTTTGTTGCAATGGTCGCGTCAGCCACCTTTGGTGCTTTTTCGATTGAAGAGTGGATGAGTGTGCGTAACGACGATTCCGATATGCTTCGTCTTCGCACGGCATATCGTGAATGCGCTTCACGCGTGAAGGAAGAAGTCCCTGCGGAAAATGTGCAATTCCCAATTGAAAATTATCCAAACGGAACTTCCAAAATCCGCCTTCGTGCGGCAAGAGGTCAAATGTTTCCCGAGAAAGGATACATTTGGGCAGAGAATATTGTCGTTGAGCAATTTGATGAAAACGGGAAATTGACCGGTAGCATCAAAGCGGATAATTGCGTTGTGGATCGCAAATCAAAGACAGGTTGGGTCGAAGGTTCTGCGGTTATGACGTATGGAGAATCTTCCGTAAAAGGCAGAGGTATTTACTTTTCTTTTACAAGAGAATTTATTAAAATATTTACACAGTCTGAAATTACAACAAAGTCCTTTAGCTGGGATGATAAGAAGGAGATTTTTAAGTGAGATTTGTAGCGACATTATTTTTGTGCATGGGCGTGATGGGTGGCTTTTCAGAAGAAGTCACTCCCGATTCGATTATGCTTAAGAAGAAAACTCCTGATCAGGAAGTTTCTGCTCCCGCTCCAGTCCCCGAGGTTAAAGCTGAGGCAAAGGAAGAAAAGAAGGCCGATGTCGTAGTGACAAAATCCGGAGAAAAGGAAGCGCCTAAGAAAAAGTTGACTGGACGCAGCGCCGTTATTACTTCCGACCGTACCGACTACGACCGCAAGGAAGGAATTATTCTTTTCGACCGCAACGTATATGTCGATGATGAACAGTACCAAATGCACGCCGACCGCCTTTTCGTATTTTTGGACGGTACGAACGAATTGAAAAGACTCGTTGCTATCGGCAATGTCTCAATCACGAACGACGGCAAGACGGCAAGCTGCACGCGCGCAACTTACCACAAGGCGTCTCACAAGATTGTCATGTACGGGTCTAAAGACCAAAAGGCGAAATTGGATGAAGGCAAGGAAAAGGGCAGCACTGTAATGGGGGATAGAATTACTTTTTGGCTTAACTCTGAACAAGTGGAAATTGAAGGCCCGGCGGTCACTCTCCCGAGCGGCGCAATGCAAGGCTCTTCTCCGAAAGATATGTTTAATTTAAGCGGTGGCGATAAGGAAAAGAAAAAGTAATGGATGACCTCGTATTAAAAGAAATGTCTGCGATGGCCGCAGAAAGCTCGGCAATGAATGATGCGCCGCCAGACCTTGTCGCTTCAGGGCTTGTCAAGGTCTATGGAGATCGCACCGTCGTAAACGGGATGGCGATGTCTGTAAGGTGCGGTGAAATCATCGGTTTGTTGGGGCCTAATGGCGCCGGGAAAACCACTACGTTTTATATGATTGTAGGTCTTGTAAAGCCGACGAAGGGGAAAGTTATTTTCCGCGGTCAGGATTTCACAAACCTTCCTGTTTACAAACGCGCCCGTCAAGGTCTTGGGTACTTGGCTCAAGAGCCTTCCATTTTCCGTAAACTCAGTGTGTGGAATAATGTGATGGCGATTCTTGAAACTCTGCCCATGACGAAGAAGGCCCGCAATGAACGCGCTGAAGAATTGCTCGGACAGCTCGATTTGCTGAAAGTTGCAAAGCAGCCTGCCTACACCCTTTCCGGCGGCGAGCGCAGAAAGTTGGAAATCGCTCGCGCTTTAGTCCGCAAGCCGTCTATCATAATGCTTGACGAACCTTTTGCAGGTGTTGATCCTCTTGCCGTTCACGATATCCAAAACATTGTCCGCGGTTTGCGTGATCAAGGGCTTGGAGTTATCATCACCGACCATAACGTCCGTGAAACTCTTAATGTTGTAGACCGCGCATACCTTGTTTATGACGGAAGACTTTTGTGTGAAGGCACGAGCGAATATCTCGTGAACAATGAAGACGCAAGAAAACTGTATCTTGGGTCTGATTTCCGAATGTAAATTTAACAAAAACAAAAACTAACGAAGGAGGCAGAAATATGTCTATTGAAGTTACAATGCGTCACAGCGACGTTAAAATTGAGGCTCTTAAAGAATATGCTCAAAAGAGAATGGAAAAGCTTGTTGAGTCTTATCCAAAAGTAACGAAGGTTTCCATCGTTATCGATGTCGATGCGAAGAAGCACATGTACATGGCTGAAGTTGTCGCGAACCGTCTCGGCGAAATCGCAGTTGGAGCAAAGGAATTCAGCGCAAGCGGAAAGAGCGTTATTGACGCCGCCGCCGCACGTGCAGAACGTCAGCTCCTCCGCATGCGCGTCAAGGCTCGCAAGGGCAATGTTCGTGCGGCTCGCGCGACTTCTCCCCGCAACTAATTTGAGCTGTCTTGAAAGTGTTTGAATATGGCCGAGGTTGAAAAAGCTGCAGAAGTTCTCGAATCGCATTTCACGATGCGTGATTTTGTCGAGACGGGAAAAGAACGCCTAAAGATGGAACTCGTCGTAGGCGGTGCAGGCCTTGACCATGTTGTGCTTGAACCGATGACGAATCGCCCGGGATTAGCGTTAACCGGGTTCTATGAACTGTTTGCCTGGATGCGACCGCAAGTCATCGGTATGAGTGAAAGAGTTTATCTTGAGAGTCTTGCGCCGGACGTCCGTCTTGCAAGACTTCAGGCTTTGTTCGATCATAAAGCCTACTGCCTTGTATTCGCCTGCGGGATGGATGTCCCTCCAGGCGTATGCGAGGCGGCCGAAAAAGCAGGCGCCGTCATTTTGAAGACGCCTCTTTTGACCCGTGAGTTTGTTCAGCACGCCGCCTTCGTGATGGAAGCTTTGCGCGCGCCGACAACTCGTATTTATGGTACGACCGTAGAAGTGGCCGGCATTGGAGTGATGCTGGTCGGTAAAGCAGGTCTTGGTAAATCTGAAACCGCATTGGGGTTGATCAAGCACGGCAACGCAATCGTCGCCGACGATCTTACCTGTCTGCGCAAGGATGTTACCACAAACCAGTTGTATGCGTCCGCCTCTCCACGGACACGCAATTATATGGAAATCCGCGGTATCGGAATTATCAATGTGGCGCAGGTTTTTGGCGTTACGGCGATATGTTCTGAAAAGCGGCTTGATCTTGTGATCTCTCTTATCCACATGGATACCGCGAAGGGAGCAGAGCTCGATCGTATTGGAGAGACTGTAAAAACGCGTAGGATTCTTGGTGTTGATGTTCCCGAAATTGAAATCCCGGTTTCGGTTGGACGCGACCTTGTTAATCTTGTAGAGACTGCCGCGCAACATCACAAACTCCGTTCGGCGGGGTATGATGTGGTAAGCGAATTGGATTCACGTCTCAAGGGATTGTAAAAACAATCCGAGAAAGGAGTTGCAGATGAGCGACAACAAGCATGTAAGAGAAATAAAACTTTTAAACAGATACGGGCTTCATGTTCGCCCTGCAGGTTTGTTTGCAAAAATAGCATCCCGTTACGATGCCGAGATTGAAGTGGAAAAAGACGGCATCGTCGTGAGCGGCAAGTCGATTATGGCGCTTATGACTCTTGAGGCGGTCTCTGGTACGATTTTGAAAGTTACTGCAACGGGCGTTCAGGCCGTGGAAGCTCTTGATGACTTAGAGGCGCTCGTTGCCCGGAAATTCGACATTCCCGACGAACAGTAAAAGACATGAAGACTCTTTCAGGGATTGCCATATCAAGAGGGTTCGTTTCGGGCCCGGTAATAATTGTTTCAGATGAAGTTGGTTCTGTTCAACTTGAGCGTTCTGTTGCCCCGGAAAAAGTTTTAGAAGAAATTGCGCGATTCCATTCTGCTCGCCGCGCTACGCGTAGACAACTTGAGGATTTGATAGAAGACCTCCGTTTGCGTGTCGATGCAAGCAGTCTCGATATTTTTAAAAACCATCTTGTGATGGTCGATGATCCGACTCTCATCAGAGAGGTGGAATCTTATATTTCAAACGAGTTCCTTTCAGCCGAAACTTCTCTAAAACGTGTATGCGCGAAATTCCGTGATGCGTTTGAGAAGATGGACGATCCCTATTTGCGTGAACGCATCCGTGATATCGAGGATGTGGAACGCCGTTTGATGAAGCAGCTTGTGGGAGATGAAACTCCGCCTGTCGTTTTTGAAAAGCCTTCAATCATTATCGCCGATGAATTGACCCCGTCTGATACGGTATCGATCCCGAGAGAAATGATTTTGGGCTTTGCCATGAACAAGGGCTCGTCCACATCTCACGTGTCGCTTCTTGCCCGTTCTCTTGATATCCCTGCAGTTGTCGGGCTTGGCGATATTGTTTCTCAAGTTAAACCGGGCGACATCGTTCTTCTTGATGGAACGCACGGCTGCGTGACGGTAAATCCTGACGAGGAAACGATAGAAGGATTTGAACGCCTTTCCCGTCGCGAGCGCGAGCTTAAAGAAATCCTTGCCGACGATGAATCTCGTACGGGTTCAATGAAGGACGGCACGATCATCCACATCAGCGCAAATGTCCAGCCTGGCGTCCCTCTTGAATGTTTGAAGACCTTTGGCGCTCACGGAATAGGTCTTTACCGCAGTGAATTTTTGTGGCTCTCCCGTGAAGACGAACCTTCGGAAGAATTACAGTTTGAATATTATTCCGCCGCCGCAAAGGCTGTCGCCGCCATGGGTAACGGCGCTCGCGTCACATTCCGCGTCCTTGATTTGGGCGGCGACAAATTGCAGCGCGGCGCGGTAATGAATGAGGCAAATCCGTTTTTGGGAAATCGCTCTATCCGTTATTTGCTCTCGCACAGAGATGTATTCAAACGCCAATTGAGGGCAATTCTCAGAGCAAGTGCATTTGGCCCGTCTGCTATCATGTATCCGATGGTGTCCACCTTGCAGGAATTGCGAGAAGCGAATTTTGAGTTGCGCGCAATAAAAAGCGAGTTGCGTACAGAAGGAATTTCATTCGATGAAAATATTCCCGTAGGCGTGATGATTGAAGTTCCCGCAGCGGCAATTTGCGCGCGTCAGTTTGCGCGCGAAGCCGATTTTCTTTCAATCGGCACGAACGATTTGATTCAATACACAATGGCGGTCGATAGAGGAAATGCAAGTGTCGCAGGGCTTTATCAACCTACACATCCTGCCGTCATTTCGCTTATGCAGCAAACGATTTCAGCGGCAAATGAAGAAGGTATTTCCGTTTGCGTGTGCGGAGAAACGGCGTCGGATCCGATTCTTGGAGTGTTGTGGGTCGGGATGGGAGTCAACGAACTTTCAATGAGCGCGAGCTTTATTCCGATTTTGAAAAAGACTTTGCGTGAATTGTCTCTTAGCGACGCCCGCGAACTTGCCGCCGCCGTGAACAACATGGGCGGAGAAAAAACGGCCGCTGCGATTTATTCTTACTGCAGGGATTACATTTTGAAGAAGGTTCCTCAGTTGGAGGAAATACAATCATTTTTCACATCAGTGTAAAACTGCTTTTCGTGAAAGGGCATTATGAAATCTGTTTTTTTTGATTTGGACGGAACCCTTATCGATTCAAGGGCCGACCTCGCCGAGGCGGTAAATCATACCCGCCGTGATGCAGGGCTCAAAGAAATTTCACTCGATGAGGTCATTGCGAATGTCGGCTGCGGCGCGAAGTATCTGCTCGAAAAATCTGTGCCCGAGCTGGAAGGGCGCTTTGAGGAAATACTTCCGCACTTTTATGAAAATTACGATTTGCATCTTTTAGACCATGTATCACTTTATCCGGGAGCTGCGGAAACGCTTTGTGAACTTGCAAATCGCGGATGGAAAATGGGCATTGTTACGAACAAGCCAAATTTTGCGACGCATAAAATCTTAAAACATTTGAATATCGCCCAATATTTTGGTGATGCGATTATTGCCGGCGGCGATTGTGAAATTATGAAGCCGTCTCCAGTACCGTTAAAATTGGCCGCCGAAAAAATAGAAGGATGTGTTCTTTCTGAAAGCGATTGGATGGTAGGGGATAATTGGACCGATCTTGAGTGCGGAAAGGCGGCGGGCGTCAGTACGGCGTTTTGCTCGTTCGGATTCGGTCATTTGAAAGAAAGTGTTTATACGGCAAAGCTTGACAGCTTTGGCGACCTTTTGAAGTACTGCAAGTAAAGTGAGGCTTTTATGAATTGTGAAATAATTTCTCTTGGTCCCATTGAGGCGAATTGTACAATCGTTTGGGGAGAGGAAAAGAAGGCGTGGATTATCGATCCTGGCGCGCAGGGCGATAAAGTAATTTCATTTCTTAAAGCAAACGGCTTGGAGCCCGCGTTAATCATCGTAACTCACGGACATTTTGATCACATCGGTGGAATTCCAGAATTGCAAAAAGCTTATGAGGGTTTGTGTGTCCATATTGCAAAGGAAGATGAGCAGATGCTTGGTCATCCTCAGAATTTATGGGAGCCGTACTATCCGATGATTTCAAAGCCGTCGCCGTTAAAGGCGGATCTTGATGATGGAGTGGTGATAACGGAAGGTGGAATTGCCGCAAAAATCATTGCAACTCCAGGCCATACTCCTGGTGGTGTATGCGTTCATTTTGAAAGCGAAAATATTTTGGTTTCAGGCGATACCTTGTTTGCTGGCTCCTGCGGGCGAACGGATTTCCCTGGGGGCGACGCGAGAGTTCTTCGCGAATCTCTTTTGCGTCTTGCGAAATTGCCCACGGTTACGAAAGTGATTCCTGGACACGGGTCGACGACTACGATAGAAATCGAACTTGCGACAAATCCGTATTTGCGATGATTGATTGGCGTATACATAGCGCAGACGTCACGGAGTCTACCAATATCGATGCCCGCAAAGGAGGGCACGGGGATGTTTTCACTGCAAAACTGCAAACGAAGGGAAGAGGGCGTCTCGATCATAAATGGCTATCTCCTCCCAATGAGAATTTGCTTGTTAGTATCGTGTTGGATGTAAGTGGAATTGACGTCGCGGAGGTTGTAGCTCTTCCTCTTGTAGCAGGGCTTTCTGTCGCCGAAGCATTATCAGGCTTTATTCAAGATGTACGCATAAAATGGCCTAACGATGTATGGGTAAAAGGGAAAAAAATATGCGGCATTTTATGTGAGCGGAATCAAGATAATGTGATTGTCGGAATTGGAATAAATGTTAAGCAAAAAGAGTTTCCTCCGCCGATTGAAAAAACGGCAACGTCTCTTCTTCTTGAAAATGCGCCAGAAGAATTCCTCGAGCCTCAAAGCGTACTCCAAGAGTTGCTGAAAAAAATCGAAGCGAATTATTCTCAATGGAAGAATGGCTCCTTTAAAAAACTCCATGACAGAATCGCGTCATTTGATTTACTGAAAGGGCGAGATATTTCTGTCCGTCAGACGGATGATGATAATGATATCGTTTCTGGCAGGTGCGAGGGAATTGCCGAAGATGGAAGTCTTATCGTAGGCTCCACAAAAATATATGCCGGCGAAGCACACGTAATGCAATAAGGAGTTTTTACCTGGCGTTTACCCATTCTTACCTTTTACCTCTTCCCTCTTCCCTCTTACCTCTTCACTATTCACTATCCTGCGCCGCCGCCACCTCGAGTGCTTGTATGTTGATATGGTGACAGACACCATATCAACGTTTTTTTTGCGCCTCCGGCGCGATCACGAAAACTGAGTCTCGTGACGAATCGTCACTCGCCGCAGACACAAAACGGCTTCGCCGTCACGAAAAGACACGAAATACGGGAGGGCGGTCGCCCCGCGACCGCCGAAAAGTTAAAAATAAAAAAATGCCGCAACTCTTCACTATTCACTATTCGCTATTCACTCATATTGATATGGTGACAGACACGATGTTGTTCTTAAATTGGCGGTCAGTTGACCGCCATAATTAAGAAGTTGTTTCAAATAGTTGTTTCCAAAAATAAGAAGGATGATATGA
>JAGCMU010000041.1 GCA_017646325.1 Kiritimatiellia bacterium | reverse complement strand
GTAAACGATTCCGATTCGCTTGAGGCTCGGCAAATCAAAGCGATGGTCGAGGGAATGAAAAATGAAGCGCGGCGATACATTGCCGCAGGCGGAACTATCGTCGAATACGGCAAACGCCTCACAGAACGCCAGGATGCCGAGATCGCGATTTATAACCGCGTCAAAACCGATATTGAAAACGCCCGCACCTCAATGTCAGACGAAAACTTTATGACCTACTGGGAAAAGCGCAACGACGAACTGCGCAACCTGGGAATCAAGACGGTAGGGCTTGGCGAGGATTGATTTACTTGCTCCTCCGGAGCAGACGACTTGGAACGATTTTGTGTGCTTCGGATAAAAGGAATGATAAGATGCTTACGGCGATGCTTGGGCAATGTGGCGTTAGACCCAGCGCTTGCGATCGAGCGGTTTGAAGAAATTCTTCCTCAAGCTTTGTATATTAAGGAAAAACAACTTCTCAGTTTCTGAAATCTTCTTCTCCGTTTCAAGCTTAATGCGCAGTAGCTCAAGCGTTGCAATCATATCTGCCGCCTGAAACAATCGATACCTTGAGGGCGAGACTTCTGGAACAAAAATCACACGCGAGGAGAATATTGCAAACGCCGTCTTTAATAAGGCCAAAACCTCTTCTTGCCCATTATCGTAATAGACCTTCAATTTATCAAACGAATTGAAATCGTCAGCGTGAGCAATCAGAAAACGTGTTATTTGCTGAAGCAATTGGTCATGAAGTTCGCCAGAGCTTGTAACATACCTTTTATCCACCCAGAAGGTTTGAAACTTAATGGGCGTGTGGCGAACAAATGACATCATTCGAGAAAATACAATGCGTCTATCCTGCCGTCTCAGATTGCGATAAGGTTCTTCCCAACGAACTAAAGGGCCTGCATGAATCGCATGACTCTCAGACAAACTCAATCGCGACAACATTTCGTCAAGTTGCGCTATGTCATCTGAAATAGAATCCGATTGATTATGAAAAACCATACAAACAAGGCAATAGCGCGACGAATGAATATCAGGAGAAAAACTTCCCGACTCATCTACAAAGATGCTTATTTCTTTTACGCCATTCTTCATTGTTTGCTCTTGATAAAGTGATGGCGAGGCTCACGCCTCGCCAACGGCACGGGCTTCCCCGCCAGCAGGTGGACTCTAGGTTTCCCCTTTGTCCAAAATTACTCAATGCGAAGGACATCCTCCGCATCCCAGTGACTCAGACAATTTGTCTTTGTCGCCACCAATTATACCACAACCCTGACTTCAGCCGCAATAGCGAAAACTTGACAAAAACTGGCACGCCAAAAACGCACCCGCTCACCCAATCACAAACTCTTAACTATCATTACCGCTCTTCGGGCAAGGGGATGGTGCGCAAGCCTAATGTGCGGAGTGCCTCGTTCTTTTGTTCCCAAACTTCTGAAGACTGCTCCTTTTCGAGCTCGCGCTTTGTGCGGTCGTAAATCTGCATTTCGGAAAGTGTGCGTTCATTGAGCCGGCGCCAGAACGAGCGTGGCGTTCCGTTGCCGTTGGCGAGATAGGCGCGCATTTCGTCGCGCATGCCGTTGACGATCTGCTTCAGTTCCCTGATTTCGCGCGGATCGTCGGCGGATATTGCGATATCCTTGTCGGCGGCAAGTTCTTTCTTTGCATAGGCGGCGAATTTTTCGGCGGCATTTTT
>JAGCMU010000040.1 GCA_017646325.1 Kiritimatiellia bacterium | reverse complement strand
TCAAAGCAATTGCTGGATTGTCACCAGAAATGGTTAACTGGGTGAAAAACTCCTAAACATAATCACATTATCAAAAACCAAATAAAGAATGGAGAATGATGATGGCAAAAAAGACAACAAAAACCGTAGCTAAAAAACCAGCTGCCAAAGCCGCTACAAAAAAGGTCGTAGCAAAGCCAGCAGCCAAGAAAGCTGCCGCAAAGCCAGCCGCTAAGAAGGTTGCTGCAAAGCCAGCTGCTAAGAAGGTTGCTGCAAAGCCAGCCGCTAAGAAGCCAGCCGCTAAGAAGCCAGTAGCCAAGAAGGTTGCTGCAAAGCCGGCTGCTAAGAAGCCAGCTGCTAAGCCAGCCGCTAAGAAGGTTGCTGCTAAGCCAGCCGCTAAGAAGCCGGTTGAAAAGAAAGTCGCAAAAAAGGTCGCGACTAAGGCCGCTCCTAAAAAGCCTGTTTCAAAAAAAAAAATAAATGAGGAAAAGCTCACAGCACCAGTAAAGGTGCAAGGGCCTACAAAAAAGAACAGTAATAGCAAAAAGCCTTCAAAGGACACTACTACTGTTGAAGAAGCAGGAAGCTCCTCATCATCTGCGGTAACCGATTTTGCATTCCGTTTTGCAGAAAGACGTAAAATGGAACAACGGGCGGCCGAGGAAAAAGAACGGGCGTCTAACACAGTCAAGAAGCCTGGCCATCGTCCATCCGTACGCCAAAATGGGGTTAACAGCGAGGATGCCAAGAAGTTTCCTGCTTCTACTTTGGAAGAATTTCGTAAGAGCCTTTTAAAACTCCGTCAAAAAGCATTAGGTCAGTCAAACACGCTTAAAGAAGGCGCTCTTGAAACGACTGACGACCGCAGCAGTGAAGACGATGACGGAACAGACGTGACAATGCGTCTTCAAAATCTCAATCAAGTAGATTTCAAAGCCAAAAGCATTCAAGAAATTGACGAAGCATTACGCCGCATAGACAATGGCACTTATGGCATTTGCGAACATTGCGGTTTGTTGATTCGCAAGCAACGCCTTTTAGAAGTACCTATGGCGAAAAACTGCTATGAATGTCAGCAAAAGTTAGATAGAACTTGGTAATTGATTATGTTTAGACGGTTTTTGATGTCTTTTGTCGTCGTTGTCAACCTGGTTCTTTTGGACCAGGTTGTCAAGGCATTATCGGAGGCTTATTTAAAAGGACAATCATCGATTGTAGTTGTTGAAAACTTCTTTAATCTGGCGTATGTCGAAAACAAAGGATGCGCATGGGGGATGCTTCAAGGGCAAGTCTGGCCGTTAGCCGCCGTAGCGATTATCATGCTCTCTTTGTTGATTTGGCGCAGAAAAAGTTTTTTCACTGAAGGTAAATTAGGATTAGTTACCGAGCATTTGCTCTACGCCGGAATAATAGGAAATTTATACGACCGCCTCATCAGAGGTTATGTCGTGGACATGTTTGATTTTCACTGGGGGATTCACCACTTCCCCGTATTTAACATCGCCGACGTTTTTATCTCTGTCGCGGCGGGATTGCTCTTCATCGGAGCTTTACTTCAAAAGGATTCCAAGAAAGAATCAAAGGAGGCTTGATATGGTAGAAATTATTGAAGCAAACGATTCGAATTTTTCTGAAATTGTTTCAACGGGAAAAGTGCTCGTCGATTTCAATGCAGAATGGTGCGGGCCTTGCAAAATGATGGGTGCGATTTTGGAGCAGCAAGTCGCGCCGAAAGTCGATGGTGTAAAAATCGTATCTGTCAATGTTGATCAGAGCCCTCGCACAGCGGCGCTTTATCAAATACAATCGATTCCCACTCTCATTTTTGTAAAGGACGGCAATCTCGTCCAAACATTGATAGGCGTTCAAAAAGCACAAGATGTTATTGATTTGATTAACGGTTGAATAAATGATTGATTTCTCAAAAGTCCTTAATCCTGAACAATGTGCCGCCGCAACGGCAGGGGACGGACCTTTATTGGTGCTTGCAGCAGCAGGGACAGGCAAAACACGAACACTCGTTCATCGCGTTGCATACTTGGTCCAATCGGGCGTAGATCCTTCTTCCATCATGCTCTTGACCTTTACCAATCGGGCGGCGCGCGAAATGATTGAACGCGCGCAGGCGACAGTGCCTGACGCGTATGGAATTACGGCGGGAACATTCCACTCGATTTGCGCCCGCATCCTCCGCCGCTTTGCCGCAAAGATAGGTTTTTCAAGTTCCTTTGAAATCGTCGACGAATCAGACCAGAAGGAAATGATGGGGCAATGTATCAAGGACTTGATCAGCAATCCGAAAGACTTTCCAAAAAAGAGTGTCATCCTTTCTTGGATTTCATCTGCAATGAACAAGGAACGCGATATTGAACAGCACATTCGCAGCATGCAATCTTCTGAAGCGATGAATGTCGAGGATGTGTTGAAAGTCGTTAACGCCTATATTAAGAAAAAAGAAGAATTGAAGGTGATGGATTTTGACGACCTCCTTGTAAACACATTAAAACTCCTCGTCGAGCATAAGGACGTCAGAGAATTTCTTCAAAACAAATTTCGTTATATTCTCGTTGACGAATATCAAGACACTAACTCATTGCAAGCGCAAATAACAGATATCCTTGCTGAAAAGCATCGCAATTTAATGGTTGTCGGCGACGACTTCCAATGTATTTACACATGGCGTGGAGCAAGGTTCGAAAATATCCGCGAATTTCCTGAAAGATGGTCGGACTGCAAAGTGATAAAGCTTGAAAGCAACTACCGTTCCGTCCCTTCCATCCTTACCCTGGCAAACACCGTCATGCGCGATGTGCCGAAGGAATTCGCAAAGCAACTTCGTCCGGTACGATCGGAAAACGAAAAGCTTCCGAAAATTTTCAACATGTGGGACGGCACCGTCCAATCAGAACTCGTAGTTCAACTCGTCTCCCAATTATACGAAAGCGGCAGAAGTTATAAAGATATCGCCATTTTATACCGCTCGCACTATTCGTCTATTGAAATTCAAATGGCTCTTACGAGAGCGGCCATTCCTTTTATCATTACGAGCGGAATTGGTGTATTTGAACAGTTGCACGTAAAAGATATGCTTGCGTTCCTGCGTCTTTGCATTGACGGAAATTCAGAGCTCGCCTTTATGCGCCTCATACTGCTTCTTCCAAGCGTAGGCCAGGTTTCGGCAAAGAAATGTTGGGAAAAGTGCGGCAAGTATTTTCTCGGAACGGAGAAAGGCGCCCCAGAGCGTCTTACGGAATTCCTTCCTTCCCGCGCCCGCGCCGCATGGGAAGACCTTGTAAAAACCTTCAATGAAGCGGCAGAATTTATCGAGGAAGGTCAGGGCACTTTGGCAATCGTTTCCTTCATTGATAATTTCTATGCCCGCCACTTGCGCAACAGCTTTGAGGAAGACGATGCCACTTCACGTATTGACGACTTGAAGGAAGTTGCAACGCAGATTAAAGACGGCAGTGCAAAGGGACTTGCGACATTCCTTTCCGAAGTTGCCCTTATGACCAACCTTGACGCAAAAGCAAAGCAAAGCCTTCCTGAAGACCATATAACTTTGACGACGGTCCACCAGGCAAAAGGTATGGAGTGGCCGTGCGTTATTCTTCCATGGCTTACTGAAGGAATGTTTCCAAGCCAAAAAGCCATCGATGAAGGAAATCTCGACGAAGAAAGAAGACTTTTCTATGTCGCTCTCACTCGCGCAAAAGATCGCCTTTTCATGTGTACTCCGAAAATGAAGAAAAGCGTTGATGGAGGATCATTCCCTTGCGCTCCTTCCCTTTTCATTGAAGAAATGCCAAAGTACATGGTGGAAGAGCAAAGCATAAGAAGTTCAAACACTTATCAATCGCCATATTCAAACAGATACGGCGGATCTTATGGCGGCAGATACAATCGCGGCGGATCGTCTTGGGGACGCGGAAAATCTTCCGGATATACGACCACGTGGCGACGCTAACAAATACCGAAGGTAATATCTCATGTTAAAAAAAATCCTTAAATTAAAACCGTTGACTATTGCTTTTCTCGCCTTTTTGTCTATCATGTCAATCTCTATTATTTTTATTTTCTGGGGAACATGGGGCGTCGACAGAACATTCATCCAGCCGGATTCCACAATCTACACTCATCCAAACTGGGCAGGCAACGCAATCAAGGATTGGCTTTGTGGTGGGATGTGGGTTCCGTCAGAACTTTTAAAACTCATCGGCTCCCACTTTGTATGGCTTGAATTTCAATATGCGTTCGCAGGTCTCATGGCTGCATTTGGAATGGCGTACTATTTAAAAGGAAGAGGATTTTCACCAGTCGCCTATTTTGGCGGCGGCGCGGCATACGGTTTATGCGGATATTCATTCTCCCTCTTTTCGGCAGGCCACTTGGGGTGGTTTGTATGGCTTACATACGGGCCATTTATGTTTGGATTAATCGATCGCGTAATCCGTAAAGGTTCTTTGATCAATTGGATCCTTTTAGGTGCCGTTATTGCGTGGTCTGGTGCACGCCAGCCCGATATGTGGCTCTTGTTTATGGTCCTTGCGTTCTTTTACGGCGTGTGGTGTTTATTCCGCGAGCATGGCGGCATCGTTAGAACAAAGCCCCTACCATTTATCAGCAATGTTCTTATCTGTATTGGCATTATGCTTGCCATCGGTTGGCCGCAATTTTCCCATGCGATATTTCATGATCTCGCATCTCGCGAACAACAGATAAAAGACACATCTTCCATTTCCGCATCATCCTCTCAAAACGAAAAAGACAACGCAAGGTGGGAATTTGTTACCGGATGGTCTATGCCTCCGGAAGACACGCTTGAATTTATCGCCCCATGTGTACGCGGAGCGTCAAGCGACCCGCGTGTTAATGGCGCCTCTCCATATTGGGGACGCCTTGGCCGCGTAGTAGATGAGAAGTTCGTACCTGGGCGTATGAACCCTAACTATCGTCAACATTCCCTCTATCTGGGAGCCATCACTACGGCACTTGCGTTACTTGCCCTCTTCGCCTTTTTTGGAAAACAAAAAGATGAGTCCATTGAGGAGAAACAGAAATATTCCGATATCCCATTTTGGACTTTTTGCGCGGTATTTTTCTTTATCTGCTCACTTGGCAGGTTCACCCCATTTTACAAACTCGTTTACGCTTTGCCATTTGGCGACTTTCTGCGTGCTCCTGTAAAATTCCACCACCTCGTTGAATTCTGCGTAGCGGCTCTAGCAGGACATACGATTGAATATCTACTCTCTGGAACATTCTCAAAACGATTCGCCTACGGAGCATATACGATTCTTGCAATTGGAGCGGGGCTCCTGATCTTTGCGATTGCTAATGACTCAAACTCCCTTGCAAATGAAATTTACAAGCTCGGCTATAACTTGCCTACGGCAAAATCTTCAGCGACAAGCTTTAGCATCGCCTGTGTGCGCGGCGCGATTCTTTTTGGCGCTACCGCGCTAATCGCCTTGCGGCTCATCAAATCATCTTCTAAAAAAGAAAGATTGATTATCCTTTCAATTCTCGCATTTGTAAACGTTTGCGATTTAACACTCGTCAACAGACGCTTTACGGCAGTTGAAGATATGTCGTTTGCGCGTTCTTCAAATGAAGCCGCCAATGACATCATCAAGGCAGGTGGCGGCAGAGTCTTTATTGCATTCAAAAGTCAAGAAGGCGAATATCTCATAGGACAGTCCTTCTATGTTAACGGAGTTGAAACGGCAAAACTTTACGATCCGAAACCAGTTCAATATATCTATGGAACTGATTCATCCTTGAAAAGAGAGCCATACTTAGGTCCCTTCCTTCAAAATGGACAGGTTGAAAAAATCGGAGGTTATGTCCTAACAGAAAAAGGAATCAAGAAAAGCATTAACGGTAAGGTTAACACTTTCCTGTACAAGACGAAAAATATGCCGCCGCCTCAAGAAGAAAAGAAGCCGCTTTCCGCAACTTCTATCATTTCTTCCATCGCCGCATTTGCCGCATTGCTCACATGCGCATACAAATGCTTCCCTCGTAGATTTACCTTGTAAATTTAATTACATAACCGCCGCCTGGCACCGTCTTGAAAGAAATTTTTTCTCCTGACTTTACATTTTTCGTTTCATGAATGTATTTCGTAGGAGATGACATGGTGACTCAACACCATATCAACATACCCATTCACACGCAAAGGATTTTATTCGCCAATTCAATCTGTTCTGGGGTTGGCGTGGGAACGCAATCCAATTGATAAGGGATTCCCAAGCTTTGCCACTTGCTTACGCCGAGAGTGTGGTAAGGAAGAACTTCGACTTTTTCAACAGTCTTTAAAGTATGAATAAAATCTGCAAGTTGACGGAGATCGCT
>JAGCMU010000039.1 GCA_017646325.1 Kiritimatiellia bacterium | reverse complement strand
TTGACGACTATATCAACAAGACAGGAACGAATACATTCGCAGGAGCCTATCGCGAGGTGATTGATACGATTAGAGCAACGAATCAAAACGCAAAAATCGTCCTCTGCACTCCACGTAAATCGTATGGTTTTGGAACATACCTGCCGCCTAAATGCGACGATCAAAAGGAAGGCGGGTATAGACTCAAAGATTATGTAGAGCTTATCCACGCAATCGCCGCTCACGAAAAATTCGTCATCGCCGACTTCTACGGGAAATGCGGCGAAGAAGAAGAATTAAAGGCTCTTTCAATCGACGTCGCTCTCCATCCGAACGATGCAGGCTACCAGCTCATGGCGAACGAACTTGTGAAAGCGATCCTGAAACTATATCCTTAAAAAATGAATGATAAGGGCAAAATGAAAACTCTTCATTTTGCCCTTATTACAAATCCTTCTCCAATTACTTTTCAAGCATGAGCTCGCGGAACTTTTCAATGTCCGCGTCGGTGAATCCGCACTTCTTTACGTAATCGATAGCTCTTTCCATCACCGTATTGCCCTTACAATTTTTCAAAAAGCCCTGCGCGATCTTATCATAAAGTCTTTCATGGTTGAACTGCCAGCCGCGATTGTAAAGGCCTGTCATTTCCCAGTCAAGGCTGAGCATTTCTTCATTAACGCCGAGGATTGCAAGAAGGATATATGCAAGTGCACCGGTACGGTCTTGCCCTGCGCGGCAATGGAAAACGAAAGGATAATTCTTTTCATCGAGCATCAAAGAAAATATTTTATTGAAGCTCTTATACCATGAATCCTTGTGGATGCGGTCGTACCCGGCGTACTGCGCGTGTACCCAATTGACCGTAGAACCAAAAGGAGAATTTGTCATTGCGGCAGTTTCCCAATTATTTCTGATATCAATATCTGTTTTGATTCCAAGATATTTGAGAGCCTCGGCACACGAAGCCTCGCTCATGCGGGATTTACCGCAGGTGGTGGTTTTTATAATATACCTTTTCGTTTTCTTCTTCTGAGCCTTTTCCCAATCTGCCTGACGCCCAAGAGCAATGAGCTCTTCCTTCGTATAGTACGTATGTGTTGGAGAGTAATTCAGCTCTGCTGAACGATAAATAAGACCTTGTTTTACACGCTTGCCGCCAAGACCGATATACCCTCCGATATCACGGACATTTCCTACTCCGTTTATGCGAACAATACGAGGGGGGATATCTTCCGTCTTAAAGGTAGATTCGGCGGTTTCCTTCCCTGCCGTAACAGTCCACTTGTATTCTGTTGCAAGCTTTAAATTGTCAATATAAACGAAATTGTCCTTAACCGTATTCTCATACGCCAATTTTCCAGTGGAAGCCTCGACAACCTTTACTGCGTATTCACAGCCCTCATCACCGCCCGTCCACTCAAGACGCGTCATTTTCGGCCAGCTCGCAGCACGCTTATGACCTTCTATTTTTTCTGCAGGAAACCCCATAACCTTTTGGCGAAAATCCTTTTGGCAGAAATTTTTGCGTCTTTCATCCTGCGGCATCGTCGCATATTTCTTTTGCCCTTCAGTCAATGTCGGCTGCACAGAGCCAGCAGCGGGGGAAACAATTTTAAGAGGAGCGGCAAAAGAAGCAACTCCTGCAAAAACACATAACGCCAACAATATTTTTTTCATCTTTTTTCTCCATTTAGAAACCCCAAAAAAAACATTTGCATTATACCACCTTTAAATATAGCCTTGCAATAGCTTTCGTCAAAAACAAAAAACCGACGAACAAAAATTTCATTCGTCGGCCTTGTTAAAAAACAAAGGTATTTTATTCTACTTCAATGAAAGCAAACGAAGCAGGAACTAAAACGAGCTTCGCTGTGCCGTCCTCGGAAACTTCAAGCGGAAACTCCGTATAAATACGCCAATCGTCCGTTAAATGGCAACGATAACGCTTGCCTTGGGGAAGCTTAAGCGAAAGGGTGACGTCGTGACGGATGTTATTGTCATCGGTATAACGCGAAATATACAAAGCAAGCTTACCGTCTCTTGAACGGGCTGCAACGGCAAAAACATCCTCGACCTTCTTCCCGTTAGGCGTCAACGTACATTTTATCTGAGATGGATAATCCTTGAGCATACGACCCCATGCGTAAAAAGGGTAATACCCGCGCATAGGCTGATGAGTCACCGACTCAAAAAGCATATTCATTCCGCCATACGTGCGCACATCGTAATACATCGCCATGTCAATTGGCGAGTTCTGACATTCAATCATCGTTGCGGCTGCAAAGGCAGCAGCCTTCTGATTAAAGACGCTGCTTTCAACTTGTCTTGAATAGCGCCAGTCGCCGCCGCTCCAACCCTTCACGTAATTCCATTCGTTATAGATCGACTCTGTTTTTTCATAGCCGTACTTATTGAGATACTCACGCACCTCACGACCGTAACGTGACGATTCGCGTACGTCTGAACAATAACGGTGCCACGAATAAAAATCGAGAGGAAGTTTTTCTTTGGCGCAAGCCGGAATAAAAAAGTCCTTCCATCTAAACGGATGCGCCATGGCAGGTCCGCCGATTTTAAGGTTAGGGAAGCGTTGTTTCAAGTGCTTAATCGCGACCTTAAAAAACTCAAAGAATTCCTCTTTAGTTCCCGTCCACGTCTTTTTGTCAAGATCAGGTTCATTCCATATCTCCCAATACTTGATATCCAACTTCTTACCATCTGCCCATCCTTCGGTGTAGTGGGCAATAATGTGTTCGCAAATACGCGCCCACTTCGCATAATCCTTTGGAGGATTGACATGGTACGTCTTGCCCCATGGCTCAATAGATTGACCTAATCTGAAGAACGGCTTTGTATCGGCAGCGAACATCCATTCAATAGCGCGGTCTGTAAGTGTGAAATCGTAATTCTTGCTATCCGTTTCGTCTGCATCGAAATTAGGGAAAATTGCCGAAACATCCAAGGCATACGGACCGCCGTAGCTCCAACTGTGATTCATATCATGCGTGCGGGCATAAGGAATGTTCGCCGCTTTAAACGCCTTGCCTTGAGCTCCCCTGGGATTTGTTGGCCCGCAATTAACCGCATTAATTGGCTTTATTGCACCTATCTCAACTGAAGGATCAACCGAAATCGACCAATCTGCCGACATAGCAGATAATGCCAATCCGAGCGAACATAAAAATACGTTTTTTCTCATAAATATCACTTCTCCTTATTTATCAAGTACTCCGCCAGCCCAACGAGCCTTGTAAATCTGGGCTTTTGGAATGTGGAGATATTTTTTAAACCCATCTTCGCGCGTATAGATTTCAAGCGTGTCCGTCACCCATGATTTCGCGCACCCTTTAATCGGTTTTGGGACAGCCGCCAAAATATGTTTTTTGTCGCGATGAGGATCGAATCCTTTGATATCCTTACGCATGACGATTTCCCCCAATACCCACACTTCTTTATCCATATCAAAAGAAATAGCCAATTCATACGTCGTCATGACGAGCTTTCGCGTACCTGGCACAAGCGCAAGATCATGCCCCCACTTAATTCCGAGAGGCGCGATAGGGAAAACCTTCTCTTCTTCAATATTAAATTTATTTTCCTTATTGTCAAAGGAAACTTTCATGCGGTGAAGTCCGGTTGACGAAGAAACATAAAGCCTTTCTTTCTTGCCGTCCCAATAAAATCCGTGAGGATTGTCCATTGAGAAAAACGTCCCGCATTGAGAAGCGTCTTTATATTTTGTCGCCTTATCTCCTGCAATATGGTAGAAATAAACGCCCTTCTTTCTCTCTGGCTTATTATTGTCAATCGTATATGTCGAAGCAACGGCCACAATATCATTTGGCAGTATCTCGATTGAATGCGGCATAACGGTATAGCTCGGTTTTTGCCCAGGAGTTATGCTGTAGCCATACGCTATCGCATTTGTCGTTGCAAGATCGACAATCGCCCAAGTGCAATCGGTCGAGGCAATTGCGACGACTTTTCTCGATTTGTAATTGCACACCCGCGCTTCCGTCAAACCCCTAAACCTGTTTCTTAAACCGCTATGTTCTTTTGCCGAAAAAGTCTTATCCTTTTTCGCAGTCCATTTCCATACAACATCCGAGCCTCGATAAATCTTGATGGAGTTGTCTGAACCGTCACAAACAATAATATCCTCAACCGGCACATCTTTACCAAACGAGGCAAAAGCGAAAAAGGCCATAAAGAACAGCCCGACATTTTTTAAATTACTCATTTTTTTCCTTTGTTTAAAGTTCTTTTAATGATTATACTAAAGCAAATTATACCAAAATAACCACAAAAAATCTTTTGTAAAAACTGCAAAGGGCATTATAAACTTTGCAACGCCACCGTTATTATGCTACAATAGGTTCGCAATGAAAAAAATCGGCATTCTAATCGAAAGAGAAAGAGCATTCAGTCGCGATTTGTGTCTGGGCATAATCAAATATGCCCAGGAATGCCGTAATTGGTCTTTGACGATGCTCGATTTCGAATCACTCATTTCCACGTCCGACATTGATAATTTTGACGGCTTCATCATTCGAGCAATCAACGACAAAATAGTTTCAACATTCTCCGAGACAAAAAAGCCCGTCATCGACCTTTTTGAAGAAATGACATCTTCTCCTTTCGTGCGTGTTATGCAAAACCCGACAAAAATCGCGCAAATGGCCGCTCGCCACTTTTTGCAGCACCATTTCTCAACATTCGGTTTTTTCGGACACGAGGGAGTCATATATTCTGATTTGCGCCGCAAAGCATTTGTTGAATGCCTTCGTCTGCACCGGAAAAAATGTTTTGTTTACAAAACGCCGAAATCGACGGTGCTCAACTTTGAAAAAGACGTGATGTTGTGGGAAAAATACAATGTAAACAAAGAAAAGACCGCGATTGCCAATTACATCAAACAGGTACCAAAGCCGATTGCCGTATTTTGCTCAAACGATCTTAGAGCGCACCAGCTTATTTCCGTATGCCATGAACTCAAAATAAAAGTCCCTGAAGAAGTTTCCATTTTGGGAGTTGATAACGACGAAATGCTTTGCGCCTTTTCATCCCCGAGTATTTCTAGCATAAATCCCAACGGACATGGTATTGGATATAAAGCGGCACAAACGCTTGCCGCGATGATGGACGGGGAAAAAGTGAACCCCGTCATATCCATACAACCGTCGCAACTCGTATCTCGATCTTCATCGGAAGTCTTTTCTCTTGATGCTCTTCCATCTTGGATGTCGGACGCGCTCGTTTTCATCAATGCAAACATAAGCAAATGCCTGTCCGCTTCAGATGTATACAATCACGTAAAACGGTCTCATACGATTATAGACAATGCTTTCCGCGAAAAACTGAATACGAGCGTATCGAAGGAAATTCAACTCTCAAGATTAAGGGAAGCCCATCGCCTCGTCACGACGACAAAACTCCCCTTCTCGACCGTTTCAAAACTATCCGGTTTTGCGTCCGTCCAGTATTTCACCCGCTCATTCACCGCGGCGTACGGCAAAAGCCCGACCGTCTTGCGCGAAAAATACATCTAAAAATACATCTGTTAACGCGCGCTGCTACGGTTAAAGCTGTTCAAAATATTTATCTGTGTAAAACTTCTTGTGTTCTGCGTCATTGCCTTCGTGAGGAATATTTTCGAAATAAGCCTTCCAATCGGCCTTCGCTTCTTTAACCCATTCATAAAATCCCTTTGCGCCGTCATCTGCGTCGAATTTTGCACGGGCGTCGTCGAGAGATTTTGAAGACACCGCCGCTTTTACAAAAATCTTTTGACGCGGCTTAATCATGAAATCAAGAATGTACCTATTCCCCTTCTTGCCGTTTGCCCCCATCATACGCACATCAACAGGCTTAAGGCCAAACTCTATTTTCGCATAGACATCACGCACTCTACCGTCAAGACCTTTGACACGATTGTGCCCTTCGAAAACACCGTCCTTGAATTCACCTTCTGAAAAAAGAACTTCGCCGTCGGGACCATCCTGAGTATCAAAATAAAGTTTCATGATGCCGCCGTTTGAATGATTGAAAAAGGCATACGCGCAATTCTTGGAAGACGTGAATCCCGAGCCGAGTTGCCATTCCTCAAACTTGGTGAAATAATATCCAGGGTTGCGGCCGCTCTCGGAAAACTCGGACGCCTTATCCATCTTCCGCGTAAAAATTTCATCTTCAGGAGGATCGTTGTCACGGAAAGGAAGAATCGTGAAATCTTGAACCCACTTCTCGCCCTTTTCTTCACGATGGCGAAGAGAAAATCCGCGAACAAACTCGTCCATACAGTCATAACCGCTGTTGCCGTCACGACGGAAATCGTCCCCTGGACGCGCCACGGTGTTGATACCAAAATGTTGATTGGAGTTTCTCAATATTCCTGCAGGCGTACGCTCGGGATGATTTTGCGTTCCCTCCAAAAGATTTACGTACGTATAATTGTTGCGGACAAACGGAACGAGTTCCAAAAAGCCAGTGAGGAAGTCGTATTCGTCCCCGAACAGCGAAGCGAAAAAGCCTCTCTTTTTCGGCGTTGAAAAATACTTGTATTCACGGTGGTCGCCATTGTAGAAAATCACATTCATAGGAACGCGCGAGCCGAGCGCTTTCTTTGGATCTATTCCAAGACGCTTAAGAGGGATGCGCAAGCGGTATATACGTCCGCCAGCGCCAGCACCTCTGCTCGATATCGCATTGCAAATATTTTTATCACATTCGAACGATCCGTCAGAAACGGTGAATGTCCCGCAATTATTTCGGTTCGTGCCGTCGAAGTGAACATCGACATGAAAATCCTTGAAGAGGAATCGCACACCGTCATTAACGCCCCAAACATGACCTGAATTGTTGTAACATCCGCTATAAGGGCTCACCTTGTTGTATTCGTAATTGCCCGTAATGTAGAGCCATTCGCCAAAGAACCCAAACCTCGCACCGCCGCCAGGCACGCCCGGGATGAGAACTCCGTTGATGTCGCGATTGCAACTTACGCCACGGCCGCCGCGAAAACCTTTGCCCGTCCACTTGCCTGTTTCATCTATCGGAGATGAACTCATCTCGCACGAAAGGGCGGCAAGTGCAGGCATCTCGGCTTTCTTTTCAAATGCAAGACGATTCGTGACGACACTTCCGTCTGCTTGAATAAGTTGTATCTCGTTATCCCACACATCGCAATTGACAAGCTCTGAAGGTTTATCGTCTATCGGCATGGCCGTGCGAATCACATTGTCCTTAAAGACGCAATGCGTAGAGCCTTGAAAAGAAAAGAGCATTCCGTTACGCCCGATAAAAGTATTGTTCGTTACTGTTATCGCATAACAATCGTGCATGTGGAATGGCCAGTAATTCTCTTCAAAAACATTTCCCGTATACGTCGTATATTGGCCGCCTTCATCGTTGTATAATCCTGGCCAATTGCCGTTGTCGTGACAGTAGTTGCCTATGAAAAGACATCTTATCTGACCGCCGTAAAGTCCGCCGCCGTCTCGTGACACGAGCATTGTGTGATGAATATGATTTGAGGCGATAAGCGAATCGCACGACCATGCACTGATACCTACGCCCCAAGTATGATGAACGTGATTGCGAATCACTTTTACATCGGAATAAAAGTTGAGCCCCGTATAAAGGTGGTCTGTTTCATTCTCTTCGAAAAGCGTATCGCCTCCACCATACGTCCAAAAGCCGGTCCCGTCAAGGTGGTGAGCGTGATTTCGGCGAATAATCTGATCCTTGTTGTGGTATGTCGCCCAGCCATTGCCTGCAATATATCTAAACTCGCAATCTTCGACGACAGCCCCGGTGCAGCCACGGACGGCGGCACCGTTCAACGCATCCATCTTTTCTGATTTCGAACACCCTTCAAAAACGAGACCGCGAAGCGAAATGTCTCGCGTTTTGCCTAATGACAATATTTGATTTATCTCGCCGATGTCACCTTTGATGTTGGCGGCGTTTTCCCCTTCGCGCGGCCAGTAATAAATTTTATTCTCACCGATGGAATACATCCAGCATCCAGGTTTCGTCATCCCGACGCGTGAGTTGTAAATCTTGTAACCCTGATTAAACTGCCCAATCGGCATGGGGGTTCTTCTTGCGAGATAAAAGATTCCATTTTCCCAATCGTTCGTCGCAATGAATGTCGTTACGGAATCCCATTCCTGCGGAATGTAAAGTTTTACACTCGTCAAATCGAGATCTTTGAATGCATCCGTTTGAGGAAGCGTTCTGCGGTCGTAACGGATAACGCGCCTGTTGTTCTTTGATATTTCTGAATGGCCTGCAAGATACGGCAAAGTTTTTCTGCCTATACCTTGAGGGAAACAGGAAAATACGGCGCGCTTTCCATTGACGATAAAAGAATACGACCATCCGTCTTTGGCTTTGAATGGAAAATCGGCAACAAGAAAACGACTGTCCTTTGGATCTTTCTTCCAATGAGAGACACGTTTAGCGCCAGAAAAAACCGCCTTGCCCTTATTTTCCGCCTCAATCGTAAGCCCGGCGTCGCCGCCGAGAAGTGAAACCGTTTTTTCGAAACGGTAAAATCCGTCTTTTACAATAATCTTCTTGCTCTCGTCGGACAGGATGCTTCTTGTGACATCGACAGCCTTTTGCAAAGTTGCAACCGGTTTTTCTTTCGATCCGTCACCCGTAATGTCATTCCCGTCAGGAGACATCCAAATTGTCGCTGCAAAAATTCCCGCTAAAAAGGTGTTCATCGTCTTCTCCTTTTTTTCACTTGCCCTTGCTCTCGTGAACGGGTCTATAAGTTATGAGCGCCGTGCAATACATATCTACAATATCACGGTCGGAAAACAAACCCTTCTTCTCCGGGTAGCGTTTCTCAAGTTCAGCACGCATAATGCGCACCATCTTGTAGCCTTTATTTTCAAACCCCATCTCAATCACATCGCCACTTGCGGTTGTGATGGTGTAGACGTATTTAACATCCGCCATATTGATACCAAGCACGCGATCAATTCCGTACACTCTTTCAAGGTAATATTTCATTGGGTCTACTCTCATGTGAATTCCATGCCCAATCAGATTGTTGCGAACAGCGTCCTTGATCATGCCGGCCGGATAAAAGGCGACCTTGCCGACCTTTCCGTCAGAGGCAAACCTTGCCGCGAACATTGAGTTTTCATGTCTCAATGAGGCAAAATCTTTTTCGCAAATCTTCTCGGCCTTAAGCCCGAACTTCATAAGCTCGCCCGAAACGAACGCTCCATCCTTGAATTGCACGACAGCAAACTTTATGCGGCTGTCTTTTTTAAGCGGCATTGCGATAATCCATCTATTGTCGCCCTTCGCGCGGTCGAATCGGAAATCGTCGCCGATTACACGGTAATCGATCGCCTTTGCCCCGCGAAACACTTCTCCATACGATTTATTAAAAACCTTGCGCGCTTCATCCATTGCAGCAAACGGAGATGTCTTTTTTTCCGCGCAAAAACCATTTGCCGCAATCAAAGCGGCAAGACAAAATACTATTCTTTTCATTCGTACCATCTTACTCTTTTAGACAATTTCATTTGCCCGTTGAGGGCTTGGCGCACATTTCAAAAACGATTTCTCCACCATTGAAGATATCTGAATGTTTCACAATAAACCCATCTAACTTCTTTCCGTTCAAAGTCACGCTCTTAACGTATTTGTTCTCTTTCGAGATGTTTTTAGCGACGATAACGAACGTCTTTCCGTTTTCAAGGTGAAGCGTAATTTTTGGCATCTGCGGAGCGCCGATGACATAATCTCCGCCCACGGGATTAAGAGGATAGAAACCGAAGCAGGCAAACACATACCACGCGCTGATCTGCCCGCAATCGTCATTGCCGCAAATTCCATTTATCGTATCGGAGAAATAACGGGTGCAAAGCTCGCGCACGATTTCAGCCGTGCGGTCTGGGCGCCCTGCATATTGCCAAAGGTACGGCACGTGCTGATCGTGTTCATTACCGAGAGCGAACTGTCCGATTGTACCGGAACATTCGCCCGTTCTTTGATCTGCCGGGATTTCCGTATTGTCCGTAAAGAGCTTTTCAAGATTGGCTGCAAATTTTTCGCGGCCTCCATGAAGCTCGACAAGTCCTTCCGGATCCCACATCACATGCCATGAATACTGCATCGCACCGCCTTCGGTGTAATCGTTCCAATCACCCTTTGCCGGCCATTGGCGATATGGCTCGAACGGCGTACGCCAAGACCCATCCGCCTTGCGCCCGCGCATGAGACCCGTTTCCACATCAAAGAAATTCCTGTAGTTTTTGAGATGCTTTTTGTGGTATGAAGCCCTCTCTTCGTTCCCTGCAATCTCGCTGACACGCATAGATGCATAATCAATAACGCCCCACTCAAGCGTTTTTGAAATGCTCGCCTCGCACTTGTCGCACGGCAGGTAGCCGAGCTTATCGTAATAGATATCGTAATAGCTCTTACCTCTTCCCATTCCATTATACCGTTTATTCGTTTCTTCAATCGCCTCCAAAATGCGTTGCGGCGACGACTTCGTAAGCCCCTTCAAAAGAGCATCGGCGACAATCGTTATGGAATGTGGCCCAACCATGCAATAGTTCTCGCCGCCAAACATCTGCCATTTAGGCATCTTGCCCATCTCGTCATACCATTCAAGCATGGTTTCAGCCATATCTCCCGCCATCTTGGGAGTGAGTATCGTATAAAGCGGATGAGCGGCGCGATACGTATCCCACGTGGAAAGGGTTGTGTAGACATCCGTTGTCGCAGTGTGAATCTTATTACGAATTTTCCCAAGAGGAGCTACATCTTGGAATCTGCATCTGCCATCGACATCACTGAACAAATTCGGCTGAACATAAGCATGGTACAGCGACGTATAAAAAAGCTTCTTCGCATTATCGTCGCCTTCTGCAGTTGCGCATGAAAGAACTTTATTCCAGGCATTCTCACAATCCTTTCTGCGAGCGTCAAAATCAAAGTCTGCAGGATCGGATGCGAGATTCTTGCGAGCCCCTTCAAAGTCGACGGAAGAAATAGCCGCCTTTGCCACAATCGCCTCGCCGGGCGCTACGTCGAAGTCAAGCACATAACGGCGGCCTGGCTTGGAGTGATGAGGAACTTCGCACCAAGAAACAGGCTTCTTTGAAAATTCAATACGCGTAAATATCTCACGCTCGTGATTCCAGCAGCTGACGCGGTTGTATGCCTCAATCGAGCCGTCGTCACTACCGATTTTCGATTGCGACCACACTACGCGGTGACGGGGATGGTTCGGGTCGTGCATCCAAAACCAAGCGAAGGAGCCAGCCTGACAATCAAAAAACACGTGTACGCGGCCGCCTTTTTCAAATGTGTAACGGTGATAGGCGACTCGTCTTGATGAAGTAAGTTCGGCGCGGACAAAATGCTCGGGAAGGGTTACGGCATAATATCCGGCTTGAGCCACTTCACTCTTCTTATCCATTTTCGCTACAAAACGCTTAGTGTCATTAGTCGGATACGCTCCCATAAAAGGGAGAAGAAGAAAATCCTGCAAATCGGTACAGCCCGTACCTGAAAGGTGCGTCTGGGTAAACCCGAGCAATATATTAGATCTTGGATCATATCCGTTACACATACTGCGATAATCAAGAGCCTGGGAGAAATCGTTTGGATTGTGATCGTGAGGTTTTATGACAAGCGATGTATCGGGCCCTGGCTGCACCATACCCATAGGCCAAACGGGGCCAGGAAAAGTATTACCGCCATTACCCGTTCCAACCATAGGGTTCACATATTTATGCACATCAACCGTTTTTCCGCAAAGCGAAACGCTTGCAAATAAACAAACCGTCAACAATACGTATTTTTTCATCTTCGAATCCTTACTTTTTAAGATAACTTTATTAACCTTATATTATACTTTATTTATGAAGAGAACTCATTTGTAAATATTGCAAACCCTATTGCAATATTTGCATATGCTTAAATTAGCTATTTTTAATCTATACAATATAATCTTCAGTATGGTATACTTCCTAAAACAACAAAATTATGGAGAAAAAATCATGAGCATAAACAGGCGTTCATTTATTGGGCTAAGTAAGGGCGTAATTGCTCTTGCCGCCACTACCGCTACTACAACTGCTTTAGCAAGAAAGCAAGAAACAGCAAACCCGAAGTTTATCGGAGCATGCCCTACTGCCTCTAAAGAATATTCACGCCGCCCTGGACCTACACGAGTTATGATTATCGGAGCCCACCCTGACGATGCCGACATCCATTGCGGCGGCATGGCTCTCAGACTCATCGAACGCGGCTTTAAGGTTAAATTCGTTTCCTTGACAGACGGCCGTATGGGACACCATATCCACTCTCCTGAAAAGACGGCGGAAGTCCGCCGTGCTGAAACGCTTGAAGGTGCAAGACGCATGAATCTTGACGGATACGATATTTACGGCTACCCAGATTGCGGCCTTTACCCAACCGATGAAGCGCGTAAAAAAGTAGCTCGCAAAATCCGCGAATATCAGCCCGATTTCATCATCACCCATAGAATGTGCGATTACCATGCAGACCACCGTGCTACAGGGCAGATTGTTACGGTCGCAAGCTACCTCTTAGGTGTTCCTCATTGGTGCCCAGAGGCTCCTGCGCAACGCCGTCGTCCTGTAATTTTTTACATGACCGATCCTTTCACAAATCCTCGTCCATTGCGTCCAGATGTTGTGGTGGGAGTCGATCAATACCTTGAAAAGCTTTGCGACGGTGTTGATGCGCAAGCTTCGCAAATCTATGAATGGCTTCCATGGGATGCCGGCTATGAAGCGAAAGTTGCAGCCCTGGGCGACCGCTCCGACATTAAAGCACGCAATGCCCATATCATCAAATATATGTTCGGCCGCAAGCGTGCTGACGCAAAGCGTTTCGCAGATGTATGGAAAGGAAGATATCCGAATCTTCCTCTTCCAAAACACATGGAAGTTTATGAAGTCAGTGAATACGGAAGAGCTCCGACAGAAAAAGACTTAAAACTTTTCAGCGGAATGTAATTAAACGCAAAAAGATCCAGAAGCTTCCTTCTGGATCTTTTTTTTGTAATATGCCAATCGTCCCGCGACCGCCCTACTCTTCCTTGTGACTGTCAAACTCGCAACCTGCCCACATTACGCCGCCATCTTGAGTGCTTGTAAGAATGTGCTCTCCGTTCCCCCAACGGTACTCCTGCACGCAAAGCAATGTTTGCACTCACGTCCGCACCGCTCGACAGAAAATATCGTGTCTGTCACCATATCTACGTTTTTTGCGCCTACGGCGCGACCACTACAAGCGCAGTCCTCCCGTTTTGACGAAAAACGGCATCTTGCGGAGCTTTGAAAGGGACTC
>JAGCMU010000038.1 GCA_017646325.1 Kiritimatiellia bacterium | reverse complement strand
GATATCCTCAAGAAATTTTATCGCAATATCCGGTTTTCTTTATTGACGTGCGTTGGCATGCATGGTATGGTTTTAATAAAACCGATTTTTGAAATTGGATGTTTTTTCTCTTCATTGATCCAGCTCCTTCGCGGAAAACCAATGAATTGGCGAGCGCATACATGGGCGCATAAAGAAATACGATCATTGAAGAAAGAGATTAAGAAAACACGTGCCTTCATTCAACAAAACAGAAAAATCAGCGATAAAGAGCTTTTTAAAACGGTGATGAAAAATTACACATTAAAAGAATTTATTTCATTTATCCGGGGGTATTTATGAGATCGCACAGACCGCGCAGGGCAGAGCCTGCGCTTCAGGACTGGAGACCGCTCAGGGCTGAGCCTGTGCTTCAGGACTATAGGCCTAAAGCTTCTATCATGAATAGCCCTGAGATACTAAGTCCTGAAGCGCGGGCTCTGCCCCGCGCGATCCAGAGATACCGCCGCTATCACGGTTATGATTATTCTCGAGGGGCTTCTCTTTTTATTACTATTTCAACGGAGCCTCGGAGCAGGATTTTTGGAATGGTGAGAAATGCAAAAGTGGAATTATCGCCATTAGGAAAAATAGTTGATGAATCAATTCTTTCAATTTCTCAATTTAATCCTGCAGTTTCAGTTTATGAGCATGTTGTAATGCCAGATCACGTTCATTTCAATTTGCATCTTGCCTCGGGGCTTGAAAATCCCTTGAAAATATTGGGGAGTGCAATAAGAAAATTTAAAACTTATACTACCACCATGGCGAGGAAATTATTGAAGAAGGATAAAATATGGCAACAAGGATATCACGATTATTTGCTTTTATCAGAGAGATTTATTGATTCCACTGCACGATACATAAATTACAATCCTTTGAAATATGAACTTCGGTATAATCAGCCAGAGTTTTTGCACCTTCATGAGCCTGTTATTTCGCCGCGCTTTGATCCCTGTGATTATTGGAAGGCTATTGGCGAATTATCGCTACTTGATCCTTCAAATAAAATACTTTCTTTGCGTGTTTCACGCAAGGTGAAGGATTTAAAATATGTAGTAAAAAGAATGATAGATGCTTCTAATGCGGGATATACTATTCTGAGTGGCTTTATCAGCCCTGGTGAAATTGCTGTGCGTGATGCATTGTTAAAAATGCCTAATGCTAAGCTTATAAAAATTTTCCCAGATCAGATCTCGCATAGTCATAAGCCTGATAGCAGATTTCTCAAGCCAATACAAGAGCATCGACTGCTTGAAATAGGACGGGGTAATGAGGATATAGAATTTGCCCGTGCTGCCTGCCTTGATTTGAATGAAGAAATAATCAAAATCGCCCACGCAGGCGAGGGCTTATCAATTTATTGGCTCCCGGAAGGGCCTTTTATCGCGCGGTTCGCGCGACCCGGGCTCCATCTAATATATATCTTAAAAGAGTAAAAAGAATTTTCTTTAAAAGAGATTTTATCTTGTCCATCCAAACGAACCCACGTCCATTAGAAATTCGGTATCCTTGCGATTCTACTATTTTAGCAAAGGCTCCTTCTGCGATTGAAGTAAGGCCACTAATTATATGTATACTTGTATTTCTCCCTGAAGAGATTTCAAAATCATGGATGTTCCATTTTAGAAAAGGCTTGAACAGTGATGCTCGAACCATAAACATAGTTCCCCAAACTATTGTCCTATGATTTTTTTTAACGCCTAATTCTTTAAGAGGTTCGTTTGTAAATGAAGAATGATGGCAGGATCCTATGCCGCTAGGATCAATCATCTTAGAACTTGCAACCATCCCTAAATCAGGTTGTTTGGAAAAAGCGTTCATTGTTAAAGATACATCTTTTTCTGTTAGGCAAAAAGATAGTAATTCTTTGCGCCATTCATTTCCGTTATAGCATCTAAAATTTACCCATGCGTTATCAATATCTCGTTTGGTGTGAAGTTTTACAATATAATCATATTGATTTAAATCTACTCGATGTAAAACTTCTATAAAAGGTCCAATGTCATAGCCTCTGTTGCAAGTAGCAATAGTAGTTGCACTTGGTAAATCTAAATTTAGCTTTTCAAATATTTCTTTATCTCCTTCGGGATAAGTTAGGAATATGTCTATACAATATTTTCCCTTGCATGCCGAAAGATAATTATTTATGCATTCAAGCAATTCATGCCACAAATTCAAATAAAAGATGTGCGCATGTATCAAAATGCGTGAATCTTTTTGATCTTTTTTAAATTCTCTATCCATTATTCTTCTCCAGACCTAAAGCTTCTATCACGAATAGCCCTGAGATACTAAGTCCTGAAGCGCAGGCTCCGTCCTGCGCGATTCAGGCTCCGTCCCGCGCGACAGAATCGCTTTACCGCTACTGTCAATCTCCAGAAAAAGGGGATTTTGCCGCCGAGGGTCCAGGATGATGTTCCGGTGTAGCACGAAGAGGGATATTTTTTGTTGAGGTAAGATTCTTGTTCGTAGTAACGCTTTTGAACATTTCCTCCGCTCCAATGGCGGGCTTTCAATGGAAGAATCTTTGAAAGGATGTTTGCTTTTTCGCGGGCCTGTATGCAGAAATCCTCAACGTATAAATCGAAGGAAAGCTTTTCATCAAAGCGGAGATTGTGTTGTTGAATCAGGGATGAATGCACGATCAGTGATTGGCAATCAAACGTATCAACTTGCGTGCCTTTCATAACACTTCTGCCAACAGGCCTTACATCGCTGCCGTCTTTTTTACACTCCTCTATTTTGCCGAGTAATTGCCATTGGTAATAAATCCCAAATCGCGGTTTTGTCGCAGCTCCGATCGGTCCCCAGAGAACATTCTTATCTAAATCTTCCAAATGTGGTTTTAAACTTTCCTGCAACTGGAAATCTTCATGTGCGAACATATACCACGCATCTTCGTTTACAGGGCGCGTGTTTATCAATTTGTTGTAGGCCGTGGAAATATGGTCGTTTGTTTTTCTGTTGTCGTATGGAGCAAGTTCGCATCCGTCAAGGAAAGGATTTTCTTCCATGCATTTTTTATACATTGAAAAATCGCGGACGACTGAAAAAACAACGATGTCACTCATGATCGTTCCTTCTTGCAGTTTATGGGAAGAGAGCAAAAGAGGAGTTTTACGATAGACAATGTCAACATTGCCGTAAGGATAAAGTTTAGACCATATCCATTAATTTCTTTGAGAACAGAAATAACAGATTCTGGAAGATATTGTTCTATGTATCCATATCCGGTAATGAATAACAGCGCAGCTCCGTATGCAATGTGTATTGGCAGCCACCACCAAAGGAATCGGAAATTCTTTTCAGCGGCGAAAGACAATATCATACAATTCAATGCAGCCCCCAACGTCAAGGATATTGTCAAAATGGATAATTGAGGAGTGTAGGCTGAATATAGCTCGCCGTTGGGAAGCAGCGAGAGCAGTCTGTCTCCAAAGAAAAAGAATATCACGGTACAGAAAAGCCCAAACGCGATTGCTGCCAAAACGGCGCGAATAATCAATCGATAACGTTTTTCGTTTTTAGCTGCCGCCTCGGAAACGAACGGGAACAAGACGGTTAAAATGGCACCTGATGCGTACATGCTTATTTCGGCGAATCGAGAAATCATGTAATATGCAGCAGAGTCCATGGAGGGAAGCCGTTGGCGGATTATAGTCGTTTCTATAAGGTTAACCACGCCAGGCAAGAAATAAAGCGTTACGAAAAGGGTGTATCGTAAAATCTCTTTTGTATTTTCTTTTGTCCAATACGGTTCAGGTTTGACGGATGGGGAAATTTCTTTCCGCAATGAAAAAATGCTGATAAAAATACTTGTCAGAGATATTGATGATTGCGCGGCAAAGTAACTTGCAAGAGGCCGAAACGGCAGTGTTATAAGCATTACAACGAGTCTTATCGGTGCGCCCAGTATGTGCAAAAGAGATATTGTTTTAAATCGTTTCAACGCTTGCAGCGCATTTGAATAAATCGGGGCGACAGAACCTAAAAATCCCGTTGCGACAATGAGAATTCCCAGCGAGCCTCTTGCAACGCGGATACGTTCAAAGAAATGAGGCATTATGATGATTGCCGATAGAAGAATTATGAGGAAAGTAACGGCAATAGATATGAAAACGCTTCGCAATAAAGTTTTCAACTGCCCGTATTTTTTTTCCGTAGCCAATACATTTACATGCTTTAGGAAAACAATTCCAAAAATGGCTATCGGTAAGCCAAGAGTGGACGAAAAAACAGAAAGGGGCAAAACGGCGCCAAGTTCTTCGGACGGGATGTATTTGGGGACGAGCCACGCACCGATGAAGATATTTATTGCATCGCCAAATCGCGACGCTATAAAAATCAATGCGGAATACCACCAAAAGTCGCCGAAACGGGAGCGGATGCGAGAAAGCCATTTCATAATGAACAATCCTCCATCCACTTTTTAAAACATTCAACTCTGTTACCCCACGACCAATGATGTCTCAATCCTTCCAGGGTTTCTTTGTGGGGAATAGTTGCGTCATAAAATTGTCTGTCAGATAAAAGGTTCAAAATACATTTTGCAAACTCTTCTTTATTTCCAAAAGGAATTTTTATGCATCCCTTCGTGTAAAGAGTTTTTAAAGACGGAAGGTCGTACATAACAACGGGAAGTCCGCTGCAAAGCGCTTCGGCGGCAACCATGCCGTTGTTGTCATAAACCGTAGGATGAACCATAATTCGCGAACTTCGGTAGATTTCATATTTCGGCGCGTCATTTACATATCCAAGCCATTCAACCGATCCGTCAATACCAAGGCGCATGGCTTTGTTTTTAAGATACTCTTCATACGGCTTTTCACCGTTGCCGATAACAGAAAGTTTTGCCTCGGGATTTTTCTCGTGAACAATTTTCCAGACGTCTAAAAAACCGTCAATCCCTTTTTGCGGATGCAATCGGGAACAGAATACAACATCTCTTGTCCGGAGAGCGTCGTAGACAGGGATTTGATCAACATTGACGCCGCCGTAAAAAGCGAAAATTCTGTTTTGGAATTTTTTCGAAAAGTGAGTTCTGTCAGAATCGTTCGTAATGACGAAAGCGTCGGCCTTTGATTTTGCCAAACGGAACAAGAAGGTTGAATAAAACCACGCGAGCAGGTATTTGAACGTAGGGAATTTGTATCCCTTGAAGATGTTTTCAAAAATAAAAGGGATGAAAAGGAATTGTACGCCAATCCATTTGTAACGGTACTTCTTTTTCAGGCGTAAACACGGTATCGTATCAATGTGAAAATCACTGCACGCATACACAATATCATTTTCGCAAGCGTTTAATTTTTCAAGAACGCCGTTTAATGATTTTGTATAATGTCTGCTGCTTTGAAAAGGGTGCCCCATCTCGCTTTTGGGATAGGGGTCTACGGTATGAATAAAGAGATTTTCCAATGTCCCGAGAGTATTCGTTACAGTAAGTGTTTTTTCACTTGTTGTTACAAGGTGCACTTCAAATTCTTTTGAGAGGTGACGCGCAATTTCAAGGCAAATCTTTGAATTCCCCCCCATCGTAGAGGAAGAGCTTAAAGCGAACGCAGATATTATGAACCTCTTTTTTGCCACGTCTCTTCTTACCTCTTCTTTTCCTTCGCGCCGAGCGAGAGGGCATTTTGAGTTTTTACGATCAAGGTGTTGGGGAAAATCGCAAATATCAAGGCCTTGAAAAATTCTTTTGTCTTTACGCTGAAAGGAGGAAGCGTGCGTGATGACAAATCAAGATCAATGCCGTTTGACAGGCACAACTCAACTCCATATTTTTCCCAATACCCTTTATGTACCACATCGAGAAATGGAAATTCTTTTGACGGTGTCACGAGAATAGGCCGGGATTCGTCTGAACAGGAAAAACTGCCATATCTTTCAAATTCCCAAATGCTTGATTTTCCCATCGATAGATTTATCAGAAATTCGCGATTCCAAAAACCGGCCAAAGTGGATATTGAATAGGCAATGTTCTTTTTGTATTCAAAAAGGTTTTCGCCTTCCACGGGCATTGCAGAGGCCTTGTTGATTTTTGGGTTTGGGATTAAACGCAAATTGACTCCGTTTAATTTTTTGATTTGTTCAAGCCTTTTTGCGATGGCGGAAGTGTTTACGCTGGATTCCAAATAATAATCATCGCACAACATCAAAACGTACGGAGTTGAAATCTGCTTTAACGCACAAACTAAACGTTCGCACCAAGTCGTATCAATGCCGCAAGAAATAACGCGGTCAAAACATAAATTATCATCAAGCGGAGATTGAGTCACTAAAACTTTTTCAAAGGGACAATCGCGCCAATATTTCAAGAAGAGTTTTGAGAAAGGTTTTAATAAATCACCATAAGCATCACACGAGCAAACTAAAATTGTACAAGTCTCTTTCATGGTTTGATTTGCTGGAAGTGGTGGTGAGACAAGGATTCGAACCTTGGAAGGCGTAGCCAGCAGATTTACAGTCTGCCCTCGTTGACCGCTTGAGTATCTCACCTAATGGTGCTCGGGGCGGGACTCGAACCCGCAAGGATCTCTCCACATGCACCTCAAGCATGCGTGTCTGCCAATTTCACCACCCGAGCGTGTGTGAAAACTCGTATAATTGTATCATAAAATTGGATTTGATGCAAGGGGGGAATTTAAGTTTTTTTTATTGCCGCCCCAAAATCCTCGTTTTTAAGGGGAAGTCAATTATTTTGAGGAGTGAGAAAGGCGTCTTGAACCTTTGGATGTGATAACAATCAAGTCTTCAATACGCACTCCAAATTTGCCTGCGATGTAAATTCCCGGCTCGATTGTAACGACCATATTTTCTTCAAGTGAAGATTGAAATCTCGGATGGAGAGTAGGGGATTCGTGAATGTCAATACCTACGCCATGGCCGAGCGAATGGCAGAACTCTTTCGCATATCCCGCGTCGCTTATTATTTTTCTTGCGACATCATCAATCTCCTTGCACGTCATACCTTTTTTCGCCGCCTTTATCGCCGCTTTGTTTGCCTTCAATACGATGCGATAAATCTTCATGTATTCCTCGTCGTCGAGAGCGGGAATGTTGCGGGTCATGTCAGAGCAGTATCCGTCCAGCTTTACTCCCATATCGACGAGGAGCGGCTCACCTTTTTTCCACACCGTATCATCCGGAATGTGGTGGCACTCCGCCGAGTTTGCGCCGGCGCATACGATAGTCGGAAACGCTTCTCCGTCCGCACCAAGCTCGTTCATAATTCCACGGATGATTTTCCGAATCTCTTTTTCAGTCATCCCGTAAGAAATCTTTTCACACGCAAGAGACCATACCTTGTCGGTCATCGCTTCGGCTTTCGCAATCGCCCTGATTTCATACGGCGTTTTTACCGACCGCAACGAAAGGATGTCGTTTTCAACATCGATGAATTTTGTTTTCTTCAGAGTCGTTGAAAGGACAATATATCGCGAAGCGGTAATACTTCCTTCAAAGCCGATTCGTTTCCATTGTTTCGAAAAGTTCTTGAAAAACCGCGATTCGCTTTTCGTCTCGTCCCACATCAAATGGACGTCAAGCCATGGAGCAAGGCGTTTTGCCTCAACGTCGTAGCGCGAGTCGGTGTAAAAGGAATAAGAATCTTCTTTTATATCGATAATCAAACATGCGTTATCGCAAGAATATCCGACGAGGGATTTGATGTTTGATTCCCCGAAAAGGATAATCGCATCGAGCTTCTGTTTGATTCCTTGGTCGTAAAGATCAATGAGACGTTTTTTGAATGGATTTTCCACGTTTCTTTTCCTCGGCTTTTTTGCGGTGTGCTATGACGGCTTTTTTAATGAAGATATAAGTGATTGGCGTTAAAACTAAGGCGTACACCAATCCGCCGAGGAAAAAAGAAGCGATTAAATCTCCGCCCATACTGGATATGACCTTCAATCCTTCGGCGGAGAACACTGACGCGTTAGACAGTTTTTGTACACCTTCCTCTATGGCTTGAGGGGAGAGGATGCCGCCGCAAAGGGTGGACCCAATTACGCATTGAAGAGGGTAGAGGAAAATTATCGATACGGGGTTCGTTATTAAAGTGCCAAGAGTCGCGCCGATCTTGCTGCACTTCATCTTGTAGGAAAGAGGGATGGAAATAATCAATTGGCAACCAAAAGGAATAAAGCACCCAATAAACATACCGAGTGCCCACCCTTTGGCGATATACTCAGGGGACGCTTTTTCGCGAACAATCTTTTTCAAGAAAATTCGCGCCTGGCGTCCCCATCTGTTGAGTAATTTCATTTTGCGCAAATCTTAATCGAGAGAGTGAACAAAAAGCCCTGAACGGAGTTTAGGTTCAAACCACGTAGATTTTGGAGGCATGATTGCATCGGCATCTGCGATAGCCATCATCTCGTCGACTGTCACAGGATACATTGAAAACGCAATCGCATCACGACCTGATGTTACGCGCCCAGCAAGCTCGTCAAGTCCGCGGATTCCACCCATAAAGGAAATGCGTGAAGATGTACGCGGATCGTCAATGCCTAAAACAGGCGCGAGGAAGCGGTCTTGAAGGACGGAAACGTCAAGTGACGACACTACGTCGGCATCGGCTGGAACTTCCCATGCGATATCATACCATTTGCCGTCAAGGAACATACGCGCATGACGAGACTCCGCCACTTCGCCGTTTTCAGCTTCTGTAACGGTGAAGATTTCTTTTGCCTTGGCAAGAACATCTTCTTTCGAAAGACCGTTCAAGTCGGCAATGAGACGATTGTATGGAAGAAGTTTAAGCTGTTTTGAAGGAAATGCTACTGCCATAAACCATGCGGCTTCGCCTTCAAAATTCTTTTCTTTTGCCATGCGCGAAGCTGCCGCCGCGCGATGGTGGCCGTCTGCGATATATGCCGCAGGAATCGAAGAGAACATTTTTACGATTTCTTCATTCGCTTCAAGAGGGAATTTCCAAACTGTATGGCGGATTCCGTCATCTGCGACAAAATCGTAAATCGGTTCACTTTCACAAGCCTTGGCGGTAAATTCGGCAATTGACAAGGTGTCGCGGTATGTCAAGAAAACAGGGCCCGTTTGCGCATTGAGCGTTGCAATATGGCGCGTACGGTCGTCTTCTTTGTCGGCACGTGTTTTTTCATGGCGCTTCAAACTGCCGTTGAGATATTCGTGCGTATCAAAAGTGGCGACGATACCGGTTTGAGAGTGGCTGCCCATAATCTGACGGTATGCGTAAAAAGCGCTGTCATTATCTTTTGCGAGAATTCCTTGTTCCACGAAAGAATCAAGAGTCTTGCGAGCCTGTTCGTACGCTTCCTTTGAAGAACACGAAGTGCCTTCCGGGAGGTCGATTTCAGGGCGTGAGACATGGAGGAAGCTTTCGGGATTGCCAGAGGCAAGAGCCTTGGCTTCTGCAGTGTCTACGACATCATAAGGAACAGCCGCGACGTTCGCAACTGACGAAGGGCGCGGCTTTATTGCATTAAATGGACGAATGTTCATTTTTTGTTTTCTGCTATTAGTATCTTGCGAATTGATCGAGACCAATGTTTACGAGAGGCAAGAATGGCATTTGGCTGTCACGGATTGCGTTGACGCCGCCAACCTGGAAGCCGTATGCAGTTTCAGTGCGGTTGATTACACCAACTTGCAAACCGTAGACGGATTCAGCAAGGTTCACCAAGCCTACTTGAACACCGCTAATCGAACCGACTTCGTTCCAAAGACCGATTTGAACACCGCACAAATCTGCACGGCCTGCGGAGTTGTAAAGACCAATTTGAACGCCTGCGAGAATATCCTTTACATCGTTTCTGACGAGGTTGAGCTGAAAGCCTTCAAAGTAACGGCAACGGCCGAACAAACCAAGATCAAAGCCTGTTACGTGTTCGCTATCGCCATAAGGCAAAGTAAAGCGTATACCGACGACATCGATATTCTTTGTGGAATTCAATGCGACCGGTACTGGCCAGGTTGCTTTTTCGGCAGGTGCTTCCTGAACGACAGGTGTTTGAGCAGGAGCTGCGTCTTTTTTATCTTTTTTGTCTTGAGCATAGACTGAAGCGCACATAGCAATTGCACATGCCGCTAAAAGAAGTTTTTTCATGTTTTTTTTTCCTTGTGTTAGATTTTATAAAAATGTTCCCAGCCCTTGCGAGGAGTATTGCAACCAAAGCCCTTGAGGAGCTTGTTTGCTTCTTCATCGCCGATGAACTGCTTCTTGACAGGGTCGAACTTCACGTCACGGTTGAGATATTGCGTTATGCAGCCGAGCATGAATACCTGAGAAAGAGGTGCTGATACTGAGAATGGAGAGTGTGCCTTTTCCTTGCCCATAACCGCGAGGAGGAAGTTATTCCAGTGGGTTGAAGTGGGCTTTTGGAATTCAGGCAACTTTTCGTTCTGCGCTCCGACGCGAAGGATTCTTGAGGAGTGTGAGCCGCCTTGCCATACGGTGCCGTCCTTCATGTAGATTTCCTTGCCAGGAACGAGCTTTTGCGCGTCCTTTGCTGTAGAACCTGCAGCCGTTGGAATGGAGTTGTTCCATCCTAAGAATTTATATCCCTTTGGAAGTGTCGGACGGTTGTTTACGCCTTCGTACCATTCAAGGTCGATTGCGTCGCGTTCAGCCGTTTTGGGGAACTTGAATACGAGCGTATCCTGCATTGGGAATACGTATTTGTTCCAGCCTTGGACGTTTGAAATCTTGATTTCTTCAGGAAGACCGAGCTTGAAGAAGCGGTGCGTCGTATCCATTGTGTGCGCGCCCCAGTCGCCCAAGCAGCCGCAACCCAATTCGTACCAGCATCTCCATTCGCCATAGACGTAATCCTTGGAGTATTCACGATAAGCGGCAGTGCCGAGCCATGTATCCCAATCAAGAGTTGCAGGCATTGATGCGGCTTCTCCCATTGGAATCGTCTTCTTTGCATTCCACTTGTGCCAACGACGAGGGTTGTTCATGTGAGTGACGATTTTTGCGACATTCTTTGGATCGAGAATTCCGTTTCTCGTATATTCTTCAAATTGGTAGTAGTTGTCGCCGGAATGACCTTGGTTACCCATTTGAGTTACTACGCCATACGCCTTTTCTGCAGCCATGAGAATTTCGCATTCTTCAAATGTGTGTGCGAGCGGCTTTTCGACGTATACTGGAAGGCCGAGCTTCATGGCCATCATTGTCGCAGGGAAGTGAGAAAAGTCTGGGTTCATGACGGCAACTGCGTCAATCTTGCCTGCCATTTCGTCAAACATCTTACGGAAGTCACGGAAGAGACGAGCCTTAGGGAAGCGTTTAAGAGCTGGCTGAGTATGCGGCGCGAACATGTCTGTGTCGCAGAAAGCGGTGAAAACGCAGTTGTTTGTTTTGGCGAATTCCTGAATGTCGTTCCACCCTTGACAGCCAATACCGATACAAGCAAGTCTTACCTTATCTCCACAAGAACCATTTCCTGTGGCGCAACCAGGAATGAACGGAAATGCACCCGCCGCTAACGCTGCTTTAAGAAATCCTCTTCTCTTCATTAGATTACTCCTTATTTTATTTTTTTATAATACATTGATTATACCATAAAATCGTTGTTACGAGCAAGATTTTTACGACGGCTAAAGCCGTCCTCCTCGATATCGTAGAGGACGGCTTTAGCCGTCATCAGATAAGTGTTTTGAATTCCTCTATTGTCCGAGATATTTTAATGACCGGCCAGAGGCGTTTCCATTTTGGAACGTGAAGCCAATATGTCAAAAGCTCTTTCATTCGGCCAAGGACGGGATTGTCGCCGTTTAATTCGGCGATGGAAAGTTCAAGATATCTTTTTAGCAAGTCCTTTGCGTCATGTCGCTCCCCGATCGACCTTATAAAATTCCGCCCGATCATAACCGATTTTATGTTCATTTTTTCTATCGCCTCAGGGTGTGATGGAATAAACGTCCGAAAAGTGTCTTTTTCAAGCTGTACATCGCCATTATACATAACCTCGTTTTTTGAAAGCGAGAGTATTTCTTCAAATTTGTCAAAATGTACATCGCCTTCGTACATCTGTAAAGCCGTACGCGCGTGAACGGTGAGGCAAGCGAGAGGGTATCTGTTGAAAATCGGCATAAGAGAGCATAGTTCGTCTGTTGACGATATTCCGAGGCGGACTTTTACTGAAAAATTTCCTTCGCCCATTTCCTCGCACCCGGCATTTATCAACTCCTCTAAAACGTCAGGCGTTTTCATCAACCCTGAGCCGCGCAAACGTTTGCGGATCATCGGAAATGGACATCCTGCATTCAAGTCGGCGCGAGAGAATCCCGCATCCTTAAAAGCGCGAAGTAAAACCCGCATGGAAGGGGCGTCCTTGCTTATTACTTGAGGGACGAGTTGCCAGTTTTTGTCGTTTTCGTTGTGTGGAAGAAGGTCTTTTAAAAGCGATGCGTTAGGCCTTATTCCTGGATTTGCCGGAATAAAGGGAGCGAATGCGCCGATAAAACCGGCTTCTTGCAGCGGTTCGTAAAAGGCGTCTCTGAAAGCGCGAATGGTAACGCCTCTTAAAGGAGCAAGGTAAAGGTTATGACTGTGCTTTACTGTCATCATTCAACCTTTCCGACAAAGCCGTGCGCCGCTCCTTAACGGTATTTGTTTCAATTGCTTTCGTAACCGCCCACGGTGAGCCGATTACCATCACGAGTTTTTTTCCGCGCGTGATGGCGGTATACAAAAGGTTTCTTTGGAGCATCATATAATGCTGATTGTGCACCATGACTATGACGGCGGGATATTCGCTTCCTTGCGATTTGTGGATCGTCGTTGCATACGAAAGCGTAAGTTCGTCAAGATCGCTGCTTTGGTATTCCACCGCCCGTCCATCGAAAAGAACGATTAAGGATCTGGAATCGGTGTAAACTTTTTCGATAAAACCGATGTCGCCGTTGTACACGTCCTTGTCGTAATTGTTGCGGAGCTGCATCACCCTGTCTCCCTTTCGAAACGTCATCGAGCCTCGAACAATCGCTTCGGGATTGTTGTTTAATGTTTCTTGGATGATGCGATTCAGGTTTTCAGCCCCGAGCGTATTTTTTCGCATGGGAGTTAAGATTTGGACATCTGACAAAGGATCTAAGTTAAAGTGCGAAGGGATGCGTTTTACCATCAACTCGATTGCCGATTTGAGAGCTTTGTCTGAATCGTTGCAAGTGACAAAATAAAAGTCCGAATTTCCGTTTCCCGTTTCAAGCCTTTCGCCTGCATTGACGTGGTGGGCATTACGCACAATAAGCCCTGACGAGTCCTGTCTGAAAATTTCTGTAAGTTTTGTGCACGGGATTTTTTCAGACGCAATCATATCGCCTAAAACGTTCCCCGGCCCCACGCTTGGGAGCTGATCCGTATCACCGACCATAATCAAAGTTGCCTTCGGGGGGAGCGCATTTAATATGTCGCGCATCAGACGGATGTCCACCATGGACATTTCGTCAAAAATGAAAACGTCCCCGTCAAGCGGATTTTCTTCATTGAAAGTAAAATCGTTCGTTTGAGGGTTGTACTTTAAAAGACGGTGAATCGTCTGAGCTTCGCCGCCTGTAGATTCAGACATCCTCTTTGCCGCCCGTCCCGTGGGCGCCGCCATCACGACATTTATTTTCGCGTCACCTTTGCGGGCGGAAAATATATCGAGTAACGCGCGGATGATCGTCGTTTTACCTACACCAGGGCCGCCGGTAATGATGCTTAACTTCGAGTTGATCGCCATCGTCACCGCGCGTAGCTGCGCAGGGGCGAGCGTGAAACCCGCTTTCTTTTCCCACCATTCAATCGCTTTGACTGCGTCAATCTTCTTGAAATTCGGAGTTTCGGAAAGAATCGTTTTTAATTTTTTTGCAACTTGTCTTTCGCAGAAATAAATATCACGGAGGTATATGCGTTTTTGCGAATCAAGAATGTCGGCTGCATTTTCGGTTGATTGCGCCTTTATTATTTTAGGCCCGTCAACGATTACACGCTTTTCCTCCACTTCGGCCTTCAAAGCCTCGCATAAAATTTCAATCGGGATATCGACCTTTTCCTGCGCGTGCAAAAGGAGGTCGGGTTCAGATGTCCAACAATGTCCGCCGTCGTCCGCTTCTGTTTGAAGCGTGTGTAAAATTGCAGCTCTTGCACGAAGAGGCGAGTCTTTTGGAAGCCCCACCGACATTGCGATATTGTCCGCCGTTAAAAAACCGATTCCCCAAATGTCTCTGCAAAGCCTATATGGATCCGCCTTGATGATCGCAATTGAATCGTTTCCGTACGTGCGAAAAATTTTTGCCGTTTTTGCAACTGAAATCCCGTACGTCTGTGTAAAAATCATTACCTCGCGCATTTGGCGTTGCTCACGCCACGACGCACGGATTTGTGCAACTTTTTTTCGCCCGAGTTTTGGCACTTCGCAAAGGCGGTCGGAAAAATTGTCGAGAATGTTTATCGTATCTTCGCCAAACGCTTTTACGATTCTATCCGCAAGGACCGGGCCGATTCCCTTTATGATTCCCGAAGAAAGATACCTTCGAATCCCCTCGACGGAATGAGGCGTTATGCATGTTATCGATGTAGCTTTAAACTGTCGTCCTCTCACGGGGTCGTCAACCCATGTGCCTTGCGCCTGCAATTCTTCGCCCACCCATACTGCCGCACACGAGCCGATAACAACGTTTTCTTCTTTTTGTTTTCCAAAAAATGATTTTCCGTTTTGCGATTCTATCCGCAAAACGGAAAACCCCGTCTCTTCGTTTCGAAATAGAATCGAAGTGACAGTTCCATTTATTTGAGAAGTGTTGTTATTCTCCGACATGTACTTTCTTTATGACGATTGCCTCTTCTGGAACGTTCTGATGAGCACCCCAAAAGCCTGTTTTTACTTTTGCAATGCGGTCAACGACTTCCATTCCGTCAACAACCTTTCCAAAAACGGCATATCCGAATGCGCTTGGATCATTACCGCGATAATCAAGGAAATCGTTGTCAACGAGGTTGATGAAGAATTGGCTCGTTGCGGAATCGACAATCATCGTACGTGCCATTGCAATCGTGCCGCGAAGGTTCTTAAGTCCGTTTGCAGCTTCGTTCTTGATTGGAGCGTTTGTGCCTTTTTGATTCATGCTCTTGTCAAAGCCGCCGCCTTGAATCATAAAACCGTCAATTACGCGATGAAAGATAGTGCCGTCATAATGCGCGGCCTTTGCGTAATCGATGAAGTTCTTGACGGTAATCGGAGCTTTTTCGTCGTCAAGCTCCAAAGAGATCGTTCCTAAAGATGTTTCTATTGCAACTTTTTTCATGGTTTTTTCTTTCGTTTTTTATTCAAATCTTATTGTGGCGGCTCTTCCGTGAGCATCAAGCCCTTCGACCTTTGCAAAAGCTTCAATCGTCGGGGCGGTCTCCTTTAAATCGCCTTGGGTGAACGCCACGAAGCTGTGGCGGCGGCGGAAATCGTCCGGGGTTAAACCGTTGAACATGTTCGCGGCGCCTCCAGTCGGCAATACGTGGCTTGGCCCCGCCACGAAATCGCCTGCCGATTCAGGAGTCCATGGCCCAACGAAAACAGCTCCTGCAGAACGGACGCCTTTCATGAGCGAAAGGGAGTCCTCACACATTATTTCAAAGTGTTCTGGAGCAAAACGGTTTACGAGTTCAAGACCATCCTTGATGTCTTTCGTTACTACAAGAAGCACACCGTCACGGTCAAAAACTCTTTTTATCAAATCTTTGCGAGAAAGCGTTTCTGTCTGGGATTTAAGTTCTTCAAGAACCTCTTCCGCAAATTCATATTTGTCCGTAACAAACAAACTCTTTTCCCATCCGCTACCGTGTTCAGCTTGAGAAAGAAGGTCGGCGGCGACCCATTTTGCAGGCACGGAGCCGTCACTCAAAACGGCAATCTCGCTTGGACCTGCAACTTGATCGATTCCAACATACCCGTAAACTTGTCTTTTTGCGGCAGTCACAAAAGCATTGCCGGGACCTGCGATTTTTTGAACCTTGGCAACGGTTTTTGTGCCGAATGCCATCATTCCGATTGCTTGAATGCCACCGACGCGATATATTTCAGTAGCTCCTGCATATTTGAGAGCATAGAGGAGAACAGGGTTTATTATTCCCGTTTTCCCCGCAGGTGTGCAGGCTACAATTTCTTTTACGCCGGCCGCTTTCGCGAGAGTGACGGTCATCACGGATGTTGACGCAAGAGGCGCTGTTCCGCCTGGGATGTATACGCCCACGCGGTCCATCGGAGAGTAGAATTCCCCGAGTTTGCCGCCTCGTGGCGATTTCATGGACCAGCCTTTGCGAAGGGAGGCCTTTGAAAAAGCCATTACGCGTTTATATGCATCTCTTACCGCACGCTTTATTGCAGGGGAAACGGACTCTTCGGCAAGGGCAAGCTCCTTGTCGGTGACACGAAAATTTCTTGGGGCGAGTTTTGCGCCTTCAAATTTTTCAACGGCTTCGGCAACAGCAATGTCTCCGCGTGCACGAATGTCCGCAAGTACATTGCTTGCAGCCTTCTCCGCCTCTTCAGGAAATGCCGATCGTTCAAGAAAACGCGTCACGTATGCGTTTCTTTTTTTTGTCGACCATTCTGTAATTCGAATCATGATTTCTCCAACTTTCAATTTTTCTTTCATACGATTATACTATATTTAATGTCGTATAACCACATAATTTGAAATCGTTAGAAGATGCAAAGTGTTTCTACGCCTAAATCCGCCCGCATTTTTTTTGCAAGTTCTCTAAGTCCGAAAACTTCCGTTTCAAAGTGTCCCGCCGTAATCATGGGCGCGTTTGAGTTTTCAGCATCGATCACATTGCCCCAATCAGCCTCGCCCGTCAAATAAACATCGCATCCAATCGACTTTGCATCTGCCGCGAAATCCCCGGCACCGCCAGAACAAATACCGATTTTTTTCACGATGGCATTTGGGTTTAAGTTGTAATGCGATGCCTTCGGATTTATCTTCTCACGAACGATATCGAGGAATTGTTGAGCGGTCAATCCGGTTTTGAGATTTCCCGTCGCACCGATTACAACGCCATGGTAAGAAAATGCAGGGGCAATGTCTTCAAGCCCCAATTCTCTTGCAATCGTCCAATTGTGTCCAAGGGTCGAATCCGCGTCAAGAGGAAGATGGACGGCATAGAGGGCGATATCGTTTTTTATCGCCGTATTTATGATATTGTACGAAGAGCCTGTAATTGTTTTTATTCCGCCGCCCCACGAAATGCCATGATGGACAACAGCCAATCGCGCGCCTTTTTTCGCCGCCTCTTCAAGAAATTTGACGCTCCCGTCAACTCCGAATGCCACTCGGGAAATTTTTTGATTGGAGTTTTCGATTTGCAAGCCGTTATTCGATACGTCTGAATACGCTTTTACATTGAGGGTAGAGTCTATCCATTTTGCGATATCATGAGCATTCATATAAACTCCTTTTTAATCGTCTGATAAACGAAGATGTTTTTCCATTCCGTAAACAAAATCTCCCGCTTGATATCCGTTGATTTTTTTACGGATAAGACTGCAGTTTTTTGGAGTGTGCAAGAAAATCCAAGGGCAGTCCTCTAAAATAATTCTCTGAGCTTGCGCCCATAATACGTTACGGGCTTTCTCATCTCTTTCACCCATGGCCCTGTTGTAAATTCTGTCAAATTCAGGGTTTGAGTAATTTGAATGATTTGATCCGGGCGATATGTTTTTCGAGTAGAAAAGCTGGAGGAAATTTTCGGCGTCGGGATAATCGCCTACCCATCCAATCAAGAACATAGATACGCGTTTTTCGTTTATCGCCTTTAAATACGCATCCCATGTCATATAGTCAGGTTCGATGTTTATGCCGATACGGTCGTAAAAAGATTGAAAAAGCTCCATCTGTTCACGGGCGTCTTGAGTCGCGCGCCCTACGGCGACATGGATAACCAGCCTTCGGGATGTTTTTGGGTCGATACCGTTTTCATATCCCGCTTCTTTCAGAAGCTGTTTCGCTTTTTCGGGATTGTATGAATATTTGAATTCGCCGTTCACCTTGCCTGGGACGCCCTCCGGAAGGGGGCTGTCTAAAGGCGAAATGCGGTTGTTGAAAAACTTGTTCCAGGCGTTGAAATCAAACGCGCAATTCAAAGCCTGACGAAGTTTTTTGTTTTTCCCCAATAGAGGGTCTTCCATGTTTATCCCGATATACATAGCGGTGAGCGTCGGGTTTTCGTGCAAAACAATACCTTTTTTTGCGACAGAAGGAAGGAGTTTTCCGTCCTTGCCTATAACGGCATCCCAGTTGTCGCGCGGGACTGTTGCAAGATAGTCGATTTCTCCGGAAAGGAACATGAGCCATTGCGTCGTTACATCGTCAATTACTGAGTAAGTAACCTTTTCAAAAAGTTTGCCGCTCGATTTTTTCCCCGTTGTATTGTCAAATGAAAACGAGCGTTCATTATTCCATCCCGGCCAATCTTCGTTACGGGAAAAATTCATCGTGTGGTTGCGACGCCAAGAAGTGAGTTTGTACGGGCCTGACCCGACGGGATTCGAACCGAAACTACCTTTATACTTTTCAACTGCCTCGCGTGGTGTTACACCCGTATAGGGGAGGGCCATCAGCCATGGAAAAATGTGAGAGGGCTTTGATAAATTGATTTCAACGGTTCTTTCGTCTATTGCGTGAACGTTCGTAACGCAATTCATGATCCACATCCCGCTCGAGGCGTTTTTCTTGTCGCCAAGGCGTTTGAGCGAATAAACGATATCGTCTGCGACGACCTTTCTCCCTTTGCCGTCTTTGAAGCATTCATTTGCATGGAAGTAGGAATCGCTTTTGATTTTAAAGGTATATGTAAGTCCATCGTCGGAAATAACCGGCAAATCGCAGAGCGCGGAGGTCAGCTTGTATGGAGTGTGATAGTAATCAACACTTAAAAGAGGTTCGTAGACGAGGGCGATTGCAGTTACATCGCATAAGCTTGTCGAGCGCAACGGATCCATTGACGCAACTCTTTCAAGGCTGCGGCGAAACGTTGTTGCAATGGAAGATGCGGCAAGAATCGATAAAAAGATTAAGAGTGATTTTTTCATGGGAGAAAGTATTTCATTACGCCCCAAAGGATTGCAGCTGAATACGCAGCGCTTACAACATCATCAAAAAGAACTCCGTGCGCATTGTGGATGTTTTTATCGATGTATCTCGCGCCTGGAAGTTTTATCGCGTCAAGAATACGGAAAATTACAAAACCCAAAAGGGGAGGCCAAGGAAGGGAAATGCCTGCCACCGAAAAAAAAGCCTCTTTCGAATATGGGAAAGAAAGAAGAGGAAGGCAAAATAGCGGCACACAAAGAGCACCGACCACCTCATCTAAAACGAAATGGCTTGGATCTGGGTCGTTCCATCGCTTTTGAGCCCAAGGAGTCAAGATGTAATGAACGGCCGAGAAAAATATAACGCCTAAAAAACACCAAAGCCATGATGTTAAAGGGGAAAACCCGGCGCAATAAGGTACGCAAAACCACCCTAACGCCGGGAGCGCTCCAAACGAGCCGGGGACTATCGGGGCTAACCCCAAATAGAACCCGCTCGCAAGGAATAGTTTAATTTGGTCTTTCATCGACTTCATTAAACACCGGAATAAGAAACGAATCCACCGTCGACAGGAAGCGTTACGCCGGTAATGAACGAAGCTTCGTCTGAAAGGAGGAAGCGCGCCGCACCAAAGAGATCGCTTGGATCGCCGAACTTGCGCATAGGCGTTTTAGAGATAACCTTGTTGCCGCGAGGAGTGAGTGTTTTTTCATCCTTTTCAAGCATGAGGAAGCGGTTTTGGTTCGTGATGAAGAAGCCTGGTGCAAGAGCGTTCACGCGAACGTTCATCGGCGCAAGGTGAGTTGCGAGGAATTGCGTGAAGTTCAAGATAGAGGCCTTTGCCGCTCCATACGCCGCGACCTTTGTGAGAGGCTGGTATGCCGCCATCGAACAGAAGTTGAGGACAGCGCCGCCGCCTTGGTCGCACATTACCTTGCAAAATACCTGGCAAGGGAGAAGTGTCCCGATGAAGTTGAGCTTGTTGACGAAAGTAAAACCTTCCATATCAAGACCGAAGAACGTGTCTGCAAGAGGAGTGTCTTTCGTCATTTGTTCGGCAGGGCAAGTTCCTTTCGGATGGTTGCCGCCAGCTCCATTGATGAGGATGTCAATGCGTCCCCACTTCTTGAGGATTTGATCGCGAGCCTTTTCAAGAGATGATTTGTCAAGCACGTTCGCTTCAATCGCAATCGTTTCAGTAAGTCCCTTTGCTGCGAGCTTTGCGCAGAAATCCTTTGCCACGTCGCCGCGCAAATCAAGAACGGCAACCTTTGCACCATGCGCAAGAAGGTCTTCCGTCATCGTCGAGCAAAGAACCCCAGCAGCTCCCGTGCAAACGATAATCTTGCCTGCGACGTCGTTCGTGTGGCGCAAAGCATATTCAAGACCGCGCAATTCGGCAAGACCTACGAGGCGGCCGCCATAACTGTAACCTGCATAGCAGTCGCGGAATTTGTCGATTTCCATATATCGCCCATGGTCTGGACGGACAACAATGCCTTCGCCGCGGCGGATTTCTTCCTTGATGAGAAGCTGCATGAGGCGAGGGAGGTCGACTTTACCTGAAAGGTGGCATTCAGATTCGCGGAAGGTGCGGCCTTCCGTGTATACGACATTGCGGAAGTGTACGAAGTGGATGCGCTTTGCAAATTCGGCAAATATTTCAACTTCGTTAGATTCAGGATTTCCGCCGAGAGAGCCTGTGCAGAAAGTAAAGCCGATATTGTCGCTTGGAACTTTTTCGCACATTTCACGGAAGTCCGCCGCCGTCGACATAACGCGCGGCAAACCGAAGATTGGGCGTGGCGGATCGTCTGGATGGATTGCCATCTTAATTCCGAGTTCATCGCAGAGAGGACGAATCTCATTGAGGAATTTATAGAGATTGTCGCGAAGTTTGCGGTCTGTGATGCCTGTGTATGTTTTGAGAAGGTCACGGAATTGAGGAATAGTCAAATTGTCTACCGTTCCAGGCAGTCCGAGAAGAATGGAGTCGGCAACTTTCTGCTTTGCTTTTTCTGAAAGCGAAGAGAATTTTTTCTTTGCCTTTGCCTGAACTTCCTTTGAGTAGTCCTTTGCCGCGCCTTCGCGCTTGAGCATATAAATATCAAACATTGCAACTTCGACATCGTCATATTGGAGAACTGTCGAACCGTCAGGAAGTTCCTTTGCAAGGTTTGAGCGCGTCCAGTCCAATACGGGCATGAAATTGTAGCAAATTACTTTAATGCCGCATTCCGCCAGGTTTTTCAAAGACTGCTTGTAGTTTTCAATGAACTTTTTATAAGGACCTTTACGAAGCTTAATTGATTCGTGTACGGGAACTGATTCTACTACCGTCCAGTCCATCCCGGCCTTCTTGACCTCAGCTTGACGGGCTTTGATTTCTTCTACAGGCCAAACTTCGCCACACTTGCGCTCATAAAGAGCTGCAACTACGTCTGTAACACCTGCTTGACGGATCTCCTTCAATGAAATGGCATCATTCGTGCCATACCAACGCCAACCTTGTTTCATGATTTTCTCCTTATAGTTAGTTAATCAAGATAAAAAAGATTATATCATAATATTTTAAAATCAACCTACTCATTTTTCAACTGTATTTTTTATGGGGCGCATCTGCATTTTTCAACCATGCGTTTTGAAAGTAGAAACAACCGGAACAACTTGTAAAAACAACTTTTAAGAGGTGCGCGGGCTAACGCGCCCGCGCTCTTTCTGCTTCAGTGTGACCTTCAATTTTTGATATAATTGCCTTCGGCAACGAGAAAAGTAGGCACGGGCGAGTTAGCCCGTGCGCCAAAGGTAAGTTGTTTCAATTAGTTGTTTTCAAAAATCGGAAGACTCTGCGGTGAATTACGCAGATGCGCCCCGTTGAAATAAAAGATAAATTTGGTGTTGCATTGAGCCGAGTTTTTTGATATACTTTTTGACCATGGGACAACAATTAAGAAAACGTGCCAAGATTGCTAGAAGAAAAGCGCGCAACAAACGCATTACTGAAAAGCAACTCGCGGCGAAAAAGGCGTAAGCCTTTAGTCAAAAAAAGACTTTCGGTGGGATGGCCGAGCGGTTAGGTTGCGGACTGCAAATCCGCCTACAGCGGTTCAACTCCGCTTCCCACCTCCATTTAACTAGCAAAGACTCCGGTTTCGGAGTCTTTTGTGTTTTTATCAAATTCCCCATTCCTCATTTCTCGTTCTTTTTGTGGTGCTTGTTGACACATAATATCTATTTGTGTTATTATGAGCGATATAAAAGTTAGGATGGGTATAGGTAGATGGTGTATTGTAGGAACATATTTGAGACATTTTTTATTGCTCTGGCGCTATTGGTAGCGCCATGTGTGAGTGCTATTGATTTTCATTACCATACTCGGCATATCCCTGCCGAGCATCTTCACCTTCATTCGCGCGCGGGGCGTATATGTTTTCATACGAATAAACTTTGTTCTGTAACGCAAAGAGAAAATCTTGCAGCCTTGAAGGGGCAGGGTGTTGATACTGTTGAGCTTCGCCTCACTTGGGAAGAAATCGAAAAGGAGCGTGGGGTGTTTGATTTTTCCCGATTTGATCGCGAGCTTCGTCGTGTTGAGGCGGCGGGTTTAAAAGTTGGCTTGATGGCATGGTTTAATTATCCTCCAAAATGGTATCGTGGTGAATTGTTTAGCTGTGCAGAACACGTTCACGATGGAGGAACGCTCTCTCCATGGGACAGTAAAACGCTTCAACAAATTGACCGTCTCTATGGTGAGGTCGCTAAACGTTATGGTGAGCGGATTGACTTTATTTACGTAACTGGTTCAGGGGATTTTGGCGAGCCGGTTTGTCCGCAAGGTGTGAATTACTACAAATTCAGCCCGCCTCATACACATGGGGGGATTGCTTGGACAGGGGACAAATATGCTCGTGAGGCGTGGGCAAAGATTTCAAGCGTTCCGATTGAAAAAGTTTTAGCACAAGAAGTTGATGGTGATACGGCTCTCGCCTACGCACGGTTTATTGCAGAAACGACTTCAACTTACATCGCCGAAGTATATCGTATAACACGCCGCCATTTCCCGAAGGCTCGTTTTGGTGTTCCGTTAGGACACTTCGCAGATTTTCCGCATGGTCAGTGTCGAACGCTCGTGATTAAGAAAATGTGCAAGGTCAATCCCGATTTTACGGCACGCTGGAGCGGAATGGGTTTTGTGCGTGGTTTTGCCGCAGGAAATGTTCCTGCGAGAAGAATTTCCTCGGCGGCACATTTTTATGGCTGCCGCTTCGGAGAGGAGGCTGCGTGGTTTATAGATCGAGAAATCGCACCGACGGCTTTATATGAAACGATCGCCAATGGATCAACGATGCTGCATAATGACTTTGGGAATATTCTTAAGGCAGATGATGATATTAATAAGATGATGAGAACGCCGCATTACGATATTCCGGAAACGGACGTAGCGCTATTGTGGCCTGATGACGAGGAAGCTCGCCTTTCTGGGTCTGACCCATCTGACTGTATTGCGGCAAGTGCTTTTGTAAGAAATATGCGTAAAAAAGCGGAGAAAATCCGCGCATCAACAGATTATGCGATTTGTGATTCGATAATGGTTAAAGACGGATTCCTTAAAAAGAGTAATGTTAAGCGGCTCGTTTTGCTTGATGGCAGAGTGCCGAAAGAAATTGCAAACGAAATAGAAAATTTCAAGGCTTCTGGCGGCGAGGTGGTTTCAGATCAAGTGTATCCTATTGAGATTAAAAATCCAATTTTTAAAACGATTCACAAAAAGACTATAACAACATTCAATCCTCTGACGGGGAAGATTGAAATCGAACTTAAACGATGAAAGGAAAAGATGAGATGATGAAAAGAAGTATTTTAGGAACCTCTTTAGCTTTGATTTCTTTGAGTGCTTTTGCCGAGCTTGCTACGATTAAGGAAGGTCTTGTTTACAACCTTGACGCATCTGATTTGAGTACGATTACCACGAACGAGCTTGGCAATGTTGTTGAGTGGCGTGCAAAAGAAGGTATGGCCGATATGGTCTTTAGAGGCGGCTCGATTGTTAATGACGGGGTAGAGAAATTATATTATCCGCAATATGTTACCGAGGGTAATAGTAGTTATAGCGGAATGGGGACGATTCGTTTTGGGCTTTCACAGGATCACACGCGTATGTGGTCAAGTTGGATGGTGGGAACCCCTAAAAACGGAATGCCGTTAACAAATAGAACTGTATTTCTTGTTTGGAATCATTTAGGTGTAAATAATTCAAATGCGCATATTTGGGGTGCGGACGGAACGAAACTCCATTCTGTATGGGGAGTAAGTAAACGTCTTGAACGTGTCGGCTTTCTTTCAGGTACTGATACGATAGAGTGTAATGAAGTGGTTAAGGGATATAAAGAAACTTACTTTACTGGTTGTGAATACCCTCGGATATTTGCCGTGTCAGACAGTGATCGTATTTATAATAAGGCATCTCTCGGCAGAACGTTTTATTCTTATAGTAATGTCGAGGGAACAACGAGCAATCATAATGATGGGAAAGGAACAAATAATTACGCCAAAGGTACCATTTCGCAGATTATCGTATATGATCGCCTCTTGACGGACGAAGAAGCAAAATATATGCAATCCATGTTGAAATTAAAATGGAGTACCAATGCCGGCAAATCTGTTCTTTGGACTGGCGGTGGAGATGGTGTCAACTGGGATGATGCGAACAACTGGAAGGGTGGAGTAGTTCCAGGAGATGGACAACTTGCTGAAATTAATGGAAAAACCGTGACCGTGCGCAGTGACGTTGCTTGTTGCAATTTGGAAGTTTCAGATGCAAATATAACTGTTCTTGATGGAGTTACCTTTTCAATCACTAATACTTTGAGAGCAACGGGAAATACGGTTTTTACTGTTAAGAAAGACGCCGAACTTCAGGTAAACAAATCAGAAACATTTACCTCGTTTGCCGGTAAAGGAGCGTCCTTCGTTCTCGATGGAGGAGTGCTATCCAAAATTGGAATGGGAATATTTAAAATTCAACACGATGGTGCGATAACGGGCGGTAAAATGCGTGTTGATCGTGGGTATGTAGATTTAAATGGATGTGATGTAGCGTTGACGGATTTAACGGGTGACGGTACCGGGATAGTAATGAATTCATCTCAAGAAAAAGCGACGGTAAAAATTATCGGGGATACAGAAAAAACGATAGGGGTAAGTTTGCTTGGGAATGTGTCTCTTGAGCGCGAAGGCGGAGATGTTAAGTTCGCCAATATGCAGCGATATGAGGGCGATACGATTCTCAATGGCGTAAAGCTGACGGCAGGGGAAGGTTTTGCTCCAGAATCGATAAAAGGCCTTGTAATGCACGTTGATGCAAGTCGCCCGGAGACGCTCGTCACAAATGAAGAGGGGCAGGTTTTGAGATGGCAGTCAATCGGAGTAGGGGATAATCGAGCCTTTTACTTTCAAGAACCAAACTTAGATAATAGGTTTGAGGCGCAGATTATCCCACCAAAGTATTCAAGCACGATGATGTATGGCGGTAAACCAGGCGTAGGGTTTTCTAACGCCGCTTATCTTTATACAGCTACTAACTGGTTGAAGAGTACTGTAACCTTGACGAATCGTACGATTGTTGCTGTTATGGGGACGTCCAGCATAAAAACTACGAACAGATCTCTTGCTTTAGGTTATCGTAGAATAGTATCTCCTTGGAAGTATTATGAGAATGGTGGATTCTTTGGAATTGGCGTAAACTTTGATACTGCGTATTATTATGACTATTATGTGACGGAGCAGGTTGGAACAGAATTTGAACATGGAGACGGTTTTTCGTCTATAAACGGCAAGGTGGTGTATGACCCTGTTGGAGGAATTACAAATGCTGTTGAGGTTGGGAACGGGTATGAGCAATTGAAGATATCTTCACCTGGATATAGTTTTAAGGATCAATGTCAGCTCGTTGTGATGACATGTCCTTCGTCCTGGCATAATCAAAGTCCTGGTAATAATAATTCTGCCAATCTGAATCACAAAGGTGATATTTACCAGGTCTGGCTTGGTAAATATGAGGGCGGCGGTGTTTGGGCTGGCGTATTTTCTGAAATCCTTATTTATGATAGACCTCTTACGACGTCGGAGCGTCAGGCGCTTGAAGTACATTTGATGGATAAGTGGGGTATTACACCGGCTGTGGAAATGCCGAAAATGAGCGACCCTCTTTCGCCTGAAAGTAAAATTTCTCTTAAAGCCGATGCGGAGATTGATTTGAATGGCGCGACGCAAAAGGTTGATCACGTCAAGTCTGAAGGCGGTGCGATCAAGAATGGCGTTTTTGCGATTTCTGAAACTCTTGAAACTGTCGTTGACGACGAAGGCAACATTCCTCCATTGTATCTTTCTTGCGATTTTGATTTAACGGGAATAGATTTTATCATGAATAACGCCCGTCCAAAGAAGGGTACAATTCTCAGTACAACAGGCGTACTTACAGGCACATTTAAATCTGTAGACGTTCCAGACAGTACAAAGGTCCGCTACCGCTACAATGTTGGCAATGTTTGTTACATTGGCGATGGACTTTTATTGATTGTAAGGTAAATAAAAATAAATTGTTCTAATAAATTCGTAATATAGTGAAAGGAGATTTGAGTATGAGAATTCTAAATGTGAAAAAGAAAATTATTGTTAATACTTGTGTTATTTTCTTAAGCGGAATTCTCCATGCTCAAGAAACTTTACCGATAATAGACGGACTTACTGTTTGGCTTGACGCGAGCGACAAAAATAATGTGATGTTGAATGAGATGGGTCAAGTTACAAATTGGATAAACCGTGCTGAAAACGGAATAAATTTTGTAATTGATACATCGTATGCACAGCCTTTTTACAAGGAAGGGTATGTTACAAAAGAAGGCGCGACACCTAAAAACATCATCCTCTTTGGAGAAAATGCAGAAGGGGCTGTATCGTACACGGGGTTATCAACGCCAAACAATACGACAATAAAGTCGCAAACGATTTTCATAGTCGCGGCAATTCCTGCAGAGGCTGAATTACTTACAGCTCAAGGTGTTGCGTATGGTTTGCGCCAATACGGTGGGGTTGATTACGGTATGAGCCGTGATGCTCAATATAAATATATAAGATGGATTAAGAATGGTTTTGGTGGGAATGGATGGCTTAACGGAAAGAAGTGGTATGATTATGACAATGGTTTAGGTGCCTCAGATAGTGTTTATGCGACGCCAGGGGCAAATGTCATTCATGTCGTTACATCTATTCGTAAAACACCATGGGAAGGACGAATGTCTGTAGGGCATGGATCTAGAACCAAGCAATATGCCTGGCACGGGCCAATTGGAGAGGTTGTAGTTTTTGATAGACAACTCACGCCGTATGAACGCGTAAAAGTTGAAACGTATCTTATGAAAAAATGGGTGGATAATACAACCTCTAAAACATGGAAAGCGGCAGATGGCGAATGGAACGTTGGAACGAATTGGGATCCTGAAGGAGTGCCGACAAATTCAGACGATGTAAACATTCCTGCCAATAGCAAGGTAAGTGTCACAGATAATACTGCAAAAGCAAAAACGTTGACGATTGAAGGAGATATAACGTTAGAGAAAAATTCTGCAGTAACACTTTCCGGTGGCGGTGGATTGGGATTAAACGGCTCGATTACCTTAAAGGACGGTTCCGCAATTCTTGGATGTGAAGATTTTTCAGGCGACTTGTCCGGGAACCAAACGTTTTCATACGAAGGCTCAGTACTCTTTAATTTAGTAAGCAAGTATGGGGTGTTGAAGCTTCCGTCGATAGTAAATGCAAATGGTAAGTTAACAAAGGCTGGCCCTGGGAGACTCTCTTTTATTGCAGACGGTCCGACTACTGGCTCTCACGATATTTTATGCGGAGCTTCTGCAATTGACTTTGCAGGAACCCATCAAAAATTTACATCCTTAAGAGGCTCTACTGTTGCAACGAATTCAGTCCCAAGCGTCATAGCGCAATTAGAGATGGATATTGATGATACTCAAGTATTAGATATGCAATTGCCTGATGAGCTCGCCTTTGTCAAAAAGGGGGAAGGCGTTTTAATTGCCAATGGTGCATCTTTAGTCAATAAACGCGGAGTAGAAATTGCAGAGGGAACACTAAAAGCCTCCTCGACGATTTCTCCTCGTGCGATACCTGGTGTTATTTTTCATTTAGATGCGTCTGATGAGTCTACATATAAAGTGCCGATTGGAAGTAATCTTCTCACGCATTTTTGGACAAGAGAAGGGAACTCGGTTGCTCCCAGGTCGGAAAGCGGATGGCTTTTACCTTATTTAAAGGAAGACGGTATTAACGGCAAGAGCGTTTTTGCTTTTGCAAATGGTGCAAGAGAATTCGGTTTTACATCTAAGGCGTGCAATCTTCACGTTGCAAAAACGGTTAGAACAATGGTCGCAATTACACTGGTGACAGAAGAATGTGGTTATTCTACTCGACCGACAATTCTTGGGAAATGGGCCAATAACGCGCCGTCCTTTGGGATTAGTGGTGTGGCTGAATACTGGGAGTTAGAAAATGGAGCCGCATATGGAGAAAACAAGGCTCATGGTTTTTGTTCAATCAACGGGAAGGTTATTTACGATTATGATAATGGAATAACAGATACGCTGCACCCATCAGCAAATGTGGGAAAGCCTCAAGTAGTTGTTATGACAACAAGTGAATCTGGAATAATAACAACGGCTGAAATCGGGATTAATGTGACTGGAGCCAATCGCGCTTGGCATGGATACTTAGGGGAAATGATTCTTTTCAATAGGGTTCTTACTAAAGAGGAGCGGACGAGCCTTGAGGATTATTTGATGAAGAAATGGGGTGTGGAGAGTGAAGCTGATGAGGCCGTCTCCGTTTCAAATACCCTTCATCCTTCAAGCCCTATAGCTTTTGCCGATGGGACGACTCTTGATTTAAATGGAATAACGCAACGTCTTGAAAAAGTTGTCGCAAAAGGAGAGATGACGGTCAATAATGGAACGTTAGCGGCAGAAGAATTTGAAGTAAAGTGTACGGAAAAAGGTGTGTGGGGAGCAATTGACGGCACGGCGAACTGGGATACAATAGCGACGACATTTATATTTTCAGGGCTTGGTAACGGTATAAAACCTTTAACGGGCAATCTTGTCACTACAACGGGTATGTGTGTAGGACCTGTTGCCGGTGTTGATGGAAATAACAATATTACAGTTAAAGTAAAAGAGCATACAATTCAAATAGGCGAAGTCGGCCTTATGTTGATTGTAAGGTAAATAAAATGATAAAGACTCTTCAAATGCGAAGAGTCTTATTTTAGGAAAGTGGAAAAATGAAAAAAATAATTGCAGTAGGCCTTTGGGTAGTATGTTTTGCAGGTGTCCTTCACTCCGAAAATTTCACGGAGACTAAAGCAAAAGAAAATATCGTCATTTGTTCTGCGCATCCTGATGATTTGGAAGGGTGTCTTGGATTTGCGATAAAAGCAAAGAATCGTTTTAAATTACACGTTATTGATTTTACAGGCGGCGAGCGCGGGGTAAAGGGCAAGACACATGAAGAGGCTCGGGCGATTCGTCAGGCGGAAGAAGAATCGGTTGCAAAAGAATTAGGTGCAGATGTTCATTGGGTCGGGCAAATCGACGGGGGAGCCTTTGCCACTCCCGAAGCCGTTACGAAGGTCTATGAGATATTAAAGAAGTTAAAGCCGCGCGCCGTGTTCCTTCACGCTCCTGTTGACTTGCATGTAGACCACGTTATGTGCTATGCTGCTTGCTGGGCGGCGATCATGAAGACAAAGGCATATCCGGAAGTATATTTTTACGAGGAAGGTGGAATTGGCGAAACGCATAATTTCCATCCACACCATTACGTGGATATAACGGACGTGTGGGATGAAAAGGTTCGATTGATGCGAAAGTGGAAGTCGCAGAACAAGAATGATTTTCTTGTACGCTTTAAGGAGCCGGAATCGCTTTTTAGAGGGGCTCAAATGGTTAGACCTGTAAAATATGGTGAAGCATATGAATCGTTGATTGGATATCCTGCCAAGAAAAAGTTAAATGTGTTTCAGGAGATTGAATAATTATGAAGAGAATAATTTTATGCGTTGTAGCGGCATTTTCTTTTTTTGGTGGTGCGTTATGTGCAGAAGAGTGTCACGAATATAAGTTGACCTTTATTCCAAAGGCTGTTGCTCCCGTGGAAATTGACGGAAAGGTTGACGAAAAGGAATGGGGCAAGGCTGCAAAAATTTCGGACTTTGGCGGCTGTAGTATGTATTGCTACGGAGCCGATGTTTACATGCCGCCGACAGAAGGTCGGATAATGTGGGATGAAAAGTATCTTTATATCAGCTGTATCTGTTATGAAGATACTCCTGAAAATATGTCGAAGTTCAAAGTGGATATCGCAGACGAATCAGGCATAGTCTGCAACCACGATACATTTGAATTTCATTTGAACGGACCTAACCCTGGCGCTTTACCAAAGACGCAGGTTTTTCTCGTTCCAATGTCGGCACGTGAAATTATGCGTTATTACGATAACGGATGGGGTCGTGAGGTCGACGCCGATTACGGGCGCAACGCCGATTGGGAAAAGGCTCATTACATCGGAAAGAATTTTTGGTCGGTCGAAGCTAAAATCGCCCATGAGTCGATAGGGACTACTCCAAAGGTTGGATTTCGTCTCGGCATGAACTTGGCTCGTCTTCGTTTTAATAAAAACTATGTTAAAGCAAGTGATGGTTCTCCTACATCTGTTCGCCACGTACAGGTTTTTTGTTGGGCAAACCGCAAGCAAAGTCAACATTCAACTCTCCATGGACGTGGAATTTTTGTTGAGAAGAGGCCTGAAAATGTTGTGGACGGCTTACGCTTAAGCTATCCCGATTTAGGGAAGCAAAGAGTTTTGGTGCAGACGGATAATGCGTATGTAGTGGTAGAAGACGGCAAGGTTTCAGAGCTTGGATATCTTGAAAAAGCCCGTCAGCTTGCAAAGGATTCACTGAAAGAATATAAACGTCTTTACGATTTGACAAATGCTGTTCCTGAACCAAAGAAGGGGCTTTATAAGAGTTGTTTTGCAACTGCATTTGCGGATAGGGCAAAAATCGAGGAAATACTTAAAAAATATTTAAAGGCAACATCTTGCAATGTTGACGATCTTGCTTCTCTTGAAGAACTCGTTTCAAAAAGTAAATTAAATATTGAGAACGCCTACTACGATGCGCTTCGTAAATTGATGCTTGTAGAAGGTAAGGTTCGTTATCCGACAAAACTAATTGCAGATGAAAATGCTCCTGCACTTGAGAAACAATTTGCTTGCACATATCCAAATCCATATCAAAGAGTAAATGACGGTGTGCGTTGGGCTCGTCCATCAGCCACGGGTAAGCGCAAGGCTCTTGTGTGTGTGGAATTTGGCGACGCTTATGCCGCATGGGAACTCAAGCACCGCCTCGATCTCGATATCGATGTTTTCGTAATGAATGACACCTTCCATCTCAAACGAGGATTGTTCCGCCCAATCACCGAACAACATTATTACACGGAAAAAGAAAAACATGCGATGCTCGAGACGACTCTCGCAAAAAATAATTACGACGACTATATTTTTGTCGGTAATTCTCCGTCGCTTTTACCGCTTCGTATTCAGTGTGCAATTGCAGAACGTTTGCTTAACGGAGCAAGAGCAATTACGATTAATGGCGACGATTGGGGATACTCCTTAAAGGAAAATAAAGATTTCCTTTCAACTATTCCTCGCCCCATGAAGTATCAAGAATCAACGGGCGTGAAGAGCCTTGATTCAGTAGAGAAAGTATGCGCTTTCCCTCCGCTTAGAACAACGACTGTCGGCAAGGGAGCATACTCGGTATGGAATACCGGCAAGGGTACGACGTATATGATGTATACGACTTTGTATCCAGGATGGAGTTTTCTTCCGAAGGATCTTTTCCAAGATGAATATTGTTATGCTGCCGCCGCCAAGGCAGTTGCCGAAGCTCTCGATTTGCGTGGAAACGTAAAGGTGAAGAAAGTTTCATCTCGTCCTCAATGCACATCTTCCAATGCGATTATCGATGTTGAAGTGACAGGGCTTAAAGAAACACCTTCGCGCGTTGCGCTCGTCATCCGTAATTCTAAAGGCGATGTTGTCGCCGGTCCCTTCTCTACCGACATTTCTTCAAATGGTCAAGAGCGTCCTTTTTACCACGCCACATTTGATGTTGGGCAGCTTGATATGGGTCGTCATTATGCAGACGCATTTATTATTGACGGAGAAAAGGATTACGACGGCAAAGGCTTTACAAAGGCTAAAGTTTTCGATTGGGGTTCTTGCCTTTTTGATGTGGAAATAAAGAGCAGTGAATTGTGCCGTTGCACAAGTTCATGCAAGGCTGTCTTGCCGCCTGCGAAAATTGAAAGCATCACACCTCGTGGACGCATATTCAAAAAGTACGATAACATAGGCGCAACGGTTTCTGTTTCGAATCCAGTTGAAGGATTGAGTCTTGATGTGTCCCTCCGAGATCCGCGCGGGCGCATCATCGAAAAGGGTGTTTTTAAGGTTGATGCAAAAACGGGTAAGACGCAAGTTTCTTTCCCAATGAAGAGACTTGTCGAAAACTGTCACTTTATCGTTGCAAACTTAGTTGATGCAAAGGGAAGTCTTGTCGATAAAATGGAAAAAGATATTTATCGCAAGATTGGCCGCCGCGACGATTATACTATTTTTTCCGATGGGTTTGACCAAGGTGGATATAACGGACTTCATCGTTTGGCAACGCTTGATTATTACGGCATCGGATGTTGTCAAGATGGCTCGCCCTTGAGATTGATGTTTGGTGGAGATCCCGTAATTCGCGACCGTATCGCAGGTGGGTATAGTGAGATGGATGGCTCAATGGCCTCTCCGTACTTCCTTCGTACGATGGCAGAAAGATTCACAAAGACAGCCGCGAAAATTGCAGATAAAAACGGCCTCTTCATTTCATGCGGCGACGACTCAAGTGTTCCAACGAAGTTTTCCGGAACAACTCCCGATTGGGCGCCAATGTATTTTCATGACCTCGGCAAGCGTATCAGCGCAGAAGCGGCGGCGACGGGGCAGAAGGAATACAGCGTTATTGAAAAATGGTGCAAGGTCCGCGGCATCGTTTTCCGCGGTTACAAGTTTACCCAGCTCGTAAATCAATTAAGACCCTTGAAGGGGTTGCCGAAGTTGCTTGAGGCAAATCTTTACCCTGAAGATTACGCTGATATTGCAAAAGCGATACGCTCAACGTATACGCAAAAGAACGGCGTTGAACATTTCAATCGCCAAAACGGTACAAATATTTCCTCTTGGAAGGAATTGACGAAGGATGTGATTCGCTCGATCAAGCCGTCTCCTTCATCCGAGTTTGTCGAATTCCTTTTCTGGTTGAAGGATAAACGTTATGGAACAATTGAAAAATTGAACGCGGCGTGGAAAAGCTCCTTCAAGGATTTCTTTGAAATCACGCAGGAATCAATCGTTGATTTGCAGCACAAGAAATTTTATGCTGCCGAACTTGATCGCCGTGAATATATGAAGCATATCGCCATTGGAGAACTTTCCGCGGCGCGGGAGGCCGTGAGGAAGGTCGATCCCACGATTCAAATCTTTATGGGCTGTACGGGGTATTACAATCTCATTGAGCCGTGCATCATGACACTCGGATCAACGTGTCCATATTGGATGAAGCATCGCGAGACGGAAATTTTCCGCCGCCTAAAGAAAACCGGAGGTATGGTTGGCGATACGCTTGGGACGTACGGGTCTGCTCTTCAATCTCGTTCGCAACGCGAATGGGATGTGTGGCACAGCGTTTTGACAGGCGCGAACATGGGATGGTTCTGGACGCCATGCTATGCATTACGTGGAGACCTTTCCGTTGAAGATGGCTACAGCGGATATACCTTGAATGCCTATCGTGAACTTAAGAGAGGGCCAGTTTCTCTCATGCTGCGCTCAAATAGAGAAAATGACGGTATTCGTCTTCTCAGAAGTACGGATTCAAGTTTCCTTGAAGGTTTAAGAGATGATCTTGGTAATGTTGAATCCTGCTGTAAGGTTTTCCAGATTGTTCTTGAGAATGCAGGCTTTCAGTATGATTATATTTTCGACGGCGATATTGCCGGAAATGCTCTTGAGAAAGAAAAGGCAAAGGTTCTTATTCTTCCCGCCGCACAAATGCTTTCTAAGAAAGTGTGCGATAATATTCGCGCGTTCGTCAAGAATGGCGGAACTGTAATTGCCGATTTCCGCCCAGCAACTGTGGCAAAGGACGGATCGCTTCTTCAATCGGGAAGTTTGGATGATGTTTTCGGCGTCCGTCGTGAAGGCCTTGAAGCAAAAGTAAAAAGTGAAAAACTTAATATTTCAGCCTTTGGCGGCGAAGCGTTCAATATGACAGTTGATGTTGATACATCCTATCGTGCCAATGGAGCTCAAGCATTTGGAAAAACTTCATCGGGCACGGAAGCGTTTTTCATGAACAAGTATGGAAAGGGGCATGCGATTCTCTTCAATTTCAATGCAGTCGCATTTAAGTTCACCCCGGGAACACCTATCGACGAGAGTGCAAATGCAGCGCTTCGCGCGTCACTTGCCCTCGGCAATGGTCCCGAGCGTCAAATCGTCGCCAAATGGAAAGATAACGGAAAGAGAGTTCATAATACGGAAATAACTCGCTTTACCCGTGAAGGTCAAGAATTTGTCGGGTTTGAAAAGAAGCCTGCAGCGGGCGATGTTTTGCCGGGTGTCGCAGAATTGCGCTTCCTTAAAAAAGCATGGACGTATGATATCCGCACTGGTAAGGCTTTTGGCTTTGTCGATAAAGTTGATATGACGATTACGGGCTTTGATACGAAATTTTATTCTCGCTTGCCATATGAGGTGAAGGGAATGAATGTTTCTGCACCTGCGGAAATAAAACGTGGAGACACCTTGCATATTGAAGCTGAACTCGTAACTTCGGCAGCGAAGAAGAGTTCGATTTCTACGCACGTCTTTAGAGTTGACTTAGTTCCTCCAGGCGGATATACTCCAGAGCGTTTGCCGCCAATTCCATACCGTGTCGTGGATGCTAAGAATGGAAAGATGTCTCTCGATATAGCTATTGCTTGGAATGAATCGGTAGACTCGTTTACACTTGAAGTTACTGACGTAGCGACGGGAATTAAGAGTTCGCAGGAACTTAAAATCAGGTAAATTAAGGAAGGTGAAACTAAATGAAAAAGATTGTAACGCTCTTTTCTCTGTTGAGTGCTTTTCTAAGTAATGCAGCAAAGGTTGAAATCCCCGACCCATTATTTTCATGCGATTATGATTCGCCTACACAACTTAAAGATACGGTAATCCCATTCGGGCTTACTGAAGATCGTATAGTGAAAGGTCGTAATGGAAATGCTTATCATTATGCGCCGTTAAGTTATAACCATCTTCCATATGCGTATTCTGTGTTGTCGACGAATGTTGCTAATGGTGTATTCGCTTTAAATAATTTCACCGTTAAGGGAGAGACTCGTTGGCGTACATACTTTCGTGATGCTCACGTGGTGAGTGCGTGGGTGAAAGGACGCAAGGGTGCGGAACTTGAAATGAAAGTCACCTTTTCCAATCGCCGCGCGATGCGCTCTAGAATTGAGGAAAAGTGGACGAGCATCGTAAAGTCGCTCGATAAAACGGCGAAAGATGCCCGTTACGTTGAAGATGAAGTAATTCCAGCAACCGTAAAACTTACTGGAGATTGGCAGAGAGTTGCCGTCTATTCGATGATGGATGCTCGCCATGAACAGCGCAACGTCGGTTTTACTTTTGCAACGAAGGACTCTTCTCCATTTAGTTTGAAGCGCTCTCTCTATGAAATCCAGCAACTGTCTCCGCTTCATTCAAGAAAGCCTGCGCCTGGGATTTGGGTTGAAGGTGGACGCGCAAGTGAATCAGGTGCAATTACAATTCATTTAGATAAGTACAAAGTGGAGTTTCCTTTTAAAGAAGGCTCGTTTACCGCTTGGGTGAAATATCCTGAATTGTCTAACCTCAGCAATTCCTTTTTGGAATTCTTCGTTTGGGATAGGATTTCATTTTCTGATGGCGTCTTCTCTTTGGGTCGCGGTTCGACAAGAACAAAGTCGCCTCTTGATCCAACTGATAAAAATTGGCAGCATATTGCAGTGACGTGGTCGCCAACGAATGCAGTAATCTATCGAAACGGGAAAGAGTTTGCCCGGTTAAAGCGTTCAATCGTAAAACATCAACCGCCAATTTCCCTTTTGCGCATTGGTGCTGCTGGGTGGCGCGGAAATCAAATGAGTGACTTTATTCTCGATGACGTTGCGCTCTTTGATAAAACCTTGTCGCCAGAAGTCGTTACTCGCATAGTAAACGAAAAGAGTCCGTTTGCGCAAAAGACGAAGTGGCTCACAGAGCCGATTGGATGTAGGCTCTTCCCAAGAAACGAAAAGAATTCACGTGCCGCATTTACAGTTCACGTGCCTAAAGATTGTCAAGGTATTTTCAATCTTAAGATTGGTAACCTTTCAAACAAGACTGTCGTTTCAGATCTCACAAAGGGTGTGAATTTAGTTACGATTCCTTTTGACGCCCGCCTTTTCCCAACTGGAAATGTGAGCTTTAAGATGGTCGCCTTAGAGTGTCCAAAGGGTATGTTAAAATTCGATGAATCTGTTACATCTGCGATGCGTAAAAAGATCGCTAAAAGTAGCGTAAGGCGTTTGTCTATCAGTGGCACATACGAGATTGTGCCATCGTTCGATCGTAATGCCTTCCGTGTTTTCAACTGGGGCGGAAGCGTGCCGATTAAGACTGAATATGCGCTCGATGCAGGTATGAACGTTATGCATTACAATGCCTATACTCCATCTGAGCAGCTTGATTATTTGCAACGTAAGGGACATCACTATGCAGTTTACCTCTTCAACTATAAAGACGGATTTAATACTGGTTTTGATGAACAAAAGATCAAGCAAGGCGTAGAAGCAAAATTGCGCAGACACGCAGGACGCGCGAACTGGACGATGACGATGACGAGTACGGAAGCGGCAGGCATCCGTAATGTCAGACGTGCAATCAATCTTCCTAAGTGGGTGGACTTTGCTCGTTCGTCGCTTGGGTTTGAGCCAAAGGGCGACATTTGCGGACCTGCATTTTCGCTCCTTCGTCCAAAGGGTTGGAAGGCGCCACAAGATGGTATTATTGATCTTGATAACGATTTGAAGATGCTTCGCTGGTTGGATACAGAAGGCGATCCGGTTTTGCAAGTAAATAGAATGGATTGCGAAGTCGCACACGCTCTTTCCCCAGGCAACCTCGTTTGGGCAGAACCGAGCTGTCCTTATGGCGTTGATATGACTGCATATTGGGCGTATGAATATCCGCTCGATCGCGTCGTCTCTCGTCTTAAACGTTCATACGTAGCAGCACGTGAAGTGGGTACTTCGTTTATGCCGACATTGGGAATGGGGTCGTGTCCCAACTTGAGGGCGAATGTTCCTGGGTGCGAGGGTAAGGTGGTTTTGTCGCATACGTATGAAGAAATGCTCATGAAGACGTATGCCGTAATGGGTGTGACGCGTGCAAATGCGATGAGTTACTTTGACCTTTGCGGATGGTCGGAAGGAGAAAAATATGCCGATAAGCCAGTTGCTGGAAAGGCGTATGCGGAAAAGGGCGTAGGTCATCGCTTCGGCGAAAAGATGCGTAAGGATTTATTGCCCGCGTTTATGTTGCTGCAAGATATGGATACGTATGACTCTCCAAACGTGGCAGTAGTCCTTTCTGAAACGACCGGCCACACGAGCGGAATTTTGTGGACGTATCGCGGTTATGTTTTTGACATTACGCGAATCCTTTTCGATGTAATTCCCGAGTGCACGATTTTAAGTGATAACACTCTTAAAAACGCTTCGAAATATCGCCACATATTTCTCCCCTCGTCTTCCAGCATCATTCGTGAAAATTACAATTCTATTATGAAGGCGGCGAAGAGCGGCAGCAAGATTTATACGGACTTCCTCTGCCGTCAGGAATACCCGAATGCAACTCGCTTTGATGATGGTAAGCCTAAGACGAATTACTACAACAACTACAATGCGCTTCTCGCGCAGATGGGGCCATCCTTTGAGCGCTTGCGCGGTTTAGCGGAAGATATTCGCCGCGAGGGTCGCGCAAATAGCCCTGCGTATGTTGAGGAAACGGATGGTGTTCTCCGCATTTATCCTCGTATTTCAGAAGGTAAGGTTAACACGTTCCTCTGCTTAAACGACACACGCACGCCTGGTCCATTCAGCACGTATCGTCCTGAGGCGAAGGATTATATGCCTTACGGAAAGAAGTGTTCGTCTATCGTTTCGCTTAAAGTTGATAACGGATCTGCGATTTACGATTTCATGACGTCAAAGAAGCTTCCTTATGAATATCGTGATGGAAGAGCATTTTTGAAACTTGATGTCGATGCGGCCGAGGCGGCAATCCTTTGCGTTTATCCATCGGAGTTGAAAACTCTTACAGGCGAATTTAAAAAGACATCCGATCCACGTGCGGGCGTCTTGAGAATTGAACTTCGTGACACAGATGGAAACCTTCCAAAGGGACGCCAATTAGTCAATGTCGCCATTTCCGATGAAAAGGGCGTGCGCGACGAATCTAAGGCGTATAAGCTCATTAATGGCGTTTGCGAAGTGCCTGTCATAATCCCTGTCGGCGGCGAGAATGTTTCTCTCACGGCCGATATCGTTGAACGCACAAGTGGCCTTAAAGCAACTTGCAAGGGCAATATGAAATAAAGGTTTAGATGTGTTGCAAACATAATCCTAATATGTTATGATTGCAAAAGTATGAAGATTTTAGAATAGGAAACAAAGGAGAAATTATGAAAATAAGATCAGTAGGTAAGGTGATCGCGATGGCATTGGCGGGAGGAGCTTTTTGTGTCGATGCCGTTGCTGATGAATGTCACGAATATAAACTTTTGTTTGTGCCAAAGGCTACGACCGAAGTTAATATTGACGGTAAGCTGGATGATGCAGAATGGAAGAATGCTGCGGTGACGACCGACTTTGGGCCAACTAGTTACAGCTATGGGACAAATCAGGCTTTGCCACCAACTGAAGTCCGAATGATGTGGGACGAAAAGTACGTTTACGTTTCTGCAATTTGTCATGAAGATACTCCAGAAAATATGGCGAGTTTCCGCATTCAATCTTCTGACCGTTCAGGAACGGTATTTAACCGCGACAGTATTGAATTTTATATGAATGGCGGTGTTCCAGGTGAATACCCATTGTATCAATCCATTCTTGCTGCAATTCCTAATGGACAGATTTTAAAAAGTTATGACGAAGGCTTTGGTCTTCAAAGAGATCCAAACTTTGGGCGTAACGCACAATGGAAGAAGGCGTATTCTATTGGTAAGGATTATTGGATAGTAGAAGCGCGCTTTGCCCACTCTTCATTTGGAACGGAAGGGCGCGTCGGGTATCGCCTCGGGTTTAACGTCGGTCGATTGCGTTTTAACAAGAATTTCGTGACGACGGATGGTGACCCTACGAGCATACGCTTTGCACAGATTTTCTGCTGGGGTAACCGCAAGCAGTATCAAGGTGCAACTAGAAACAGCCGTGCAATTTTCGTTGAAAAGATGCCAAAGTCTGTAGCGGAAGGTTTGGCTCTTTCTTATCCAGACCTTAAGTCGCGCAAGATTTTAGTTCAAACTGACAGCGCCTATGTCGTCGTTGAAAACGGCAAAGTTTTTGAATTGGGTTACCTCGACAAGGCAAACAGCTTAGTTAAGGAATCTATTGCGGCGTATGAACGCCTTTGGACTCTTACCAACAACGTGCCTGCTCCAAGCAAAGGTTTTTATGAAAGCGTTTATAGAACGTCTCTTTCAAATTTGACGAAGTTGAAAGAACGCGGCGAATTCTTCGCAAAGGCAACTTCTTGCGACGTAGGTGATTTGGATGCGCTCGTAGCGTTTTCTGCCAAGGTAAAAGCTGATATCGAAAACGATTACTATGCAGCTCTTCGCGCATTGATGCTTCACGAAGGAAAGGTCCGTTATCCAGTTGCGCTTAAATACGATCCAAAGGCACCAACTCTTAAAGACCAATATATCGGCGTTAAACCACTCCCATGGGAACGTACGATTGAAAATACTCCAGCATGGTTAAAACCATCGGTTGCGGGTCGCAAGAAAGTTCTCGCCACAATCGGAAATGGCGACGTTTACGCCGCTTGGGAATTGATGCACCGCTTGGATGTCGATATCGATGTTTTTGTCGTAGAAAACCAACAAATCAAGCAAAAGGTCGTTCGCCCAAGTAAAGAATACCACTACACCGACGCTGAAAAGTTGGCGATGCTTGAAAACCTCCTCGTAAAGAATAATTACGACGGATACCTCTTCATCGGATGTGATCCTGTAAAGTGGCCAGTAAAATATCAGTGCGCTCTCTCTGAACGTTTGCTTCAAGGTGCAAAATGTGTGACGGTCAACGGCACTTCATGGGGCTATCGTCTCAAGAAGGACAACTCCCTTTTGTCGGGAATTCCGTCCCTCGTTCGCGTTCAAAAGAAGACTGGTTCAATGTTTGAAACGGAAAAGAAGCCTTGCATTTTCCCTGAAGTACTATCTTGCGACGTGGGTAAGGGTTCTTATTCAATGTGGAATCCTGGTAAGGGTTCAGGTTACCGTGAACATACATCCTTCCTCCCAGGTTGGAGCTTTGCGTCAGGAGATTTAATCTCCGACGAATACTGCTACGCCGCAGGTACGCGTGTTGTTGCAAAGGGTTTGGGACTCGTCAAGGAAGATACTTTTGTAAAGTCAGTTTCCGTTTGCAAGGCTGAACCAAATCAAAAGTTTAAAGTTCTTGCTAACGTCAAAGTAAAAGAAGGCGAGAATGTTAACGCCGTTCTCGTATTGCGTGGCGCTAAGGGCAAATCCGTCGCACCGGTCGTTTGTAGGGCTAAGGCAAGCACAGGTCACGTAACTTTTGAAGCGCCTGGAATTGAAACAGGCAAGTATTTTGCAGACGTCTTCCTCGTTGATGGTGATTGCTCTTACGATGGTTACGCCTTCACGAAGGGCAAGGTTTGCGATTTCGCTTCATCCGCTTTTGAAGTAAGGCCTTCCTTTGCAGGTGCGTGCAATTGCTCGCCTCTTTGTAACGAAAAGCGTCCTGCTCCAGTAATCACTAGTCTTGCTCCAAGAAAGAACATGTTTAAACCTACGGAAAAAATCGACGCAACTCTCGTTGTTTCAAATGCGATTGAAGGCTTGAAGGTTAAGGTCGATTTGATTGACGTTCGCGAACGCATCATTGAAAAGGGTGAGTTCTCAGTTGACGCAAAGACGGGTATTGCCCGCATCGCGTTTTCTAGTGCACGTTTGACTGGAAACGCTCACTTCCTCGCAGCGAAAGTTTATGGTGCAGATGGTGTTTGCTATGGTGAAGCCAAGAAGGAATTTTACCGCAAGCGCGGTCGCCCAGATGATTTTACAGTGTTTACCGACGGCTTTGAACAAGGCGGTATCAACGGATGGAGACGTCAGACGTTGCTCGAATGGTATTGCATTGATCTTTGTCAGGGTGGTAGCCCAACGCGTCTTTTGAACGGAGGCGACGCAGCACTTCGTGACCGTATCGCCGGCGGACACGCAGAAGATGGCGGCTCACTCGCATCTCCCGCCTTCCTCAAGAAGATGGGCGAACGTTTCCGTAAGAATGCGCAAAAGATTGTTCAACATAATGGTCTCCTTATTTCTTGCGGTGACGACTCATCCGTTCCACATTCATTCTCTGCCGACACTCCAGACTGGGTGCCAATTTTCTGGAGAATGGTTGAAGATGAAGTTTGGGCTCGTGTCGCTAGCGGCGAAAAGTTGCGCAATGTCACTTTAGATTGGTCTTCTTCCCGCAATATCAAGGTGAGAGGTTCTACATGGAATATTCATTGGGGCTTCTTGAATGAACTTCAACCGGCAAACTGCTTGCCAAAGCTCATCAATGCCCGCCTTTATCCACAGGATATCGAAAACATTCGCAAGGCTTGCCGTATTGCTTATGCTGGGCCAAAGGCCATCGAATACTTCAACCGTCAAAACGGTATGTCCATTACGAAGTGGGAAGATATTACGATTGAATCCCTTAAGAATCTTAAGCCAGCTCCATCTACAACGTTTGTTCACTTCCAATTCTGGCTCCGTGACAGCGTTTATGGCGGCAAGATTGAAAAGCTTAATGCTGCTTGGCATTCGAAATTCAAGTGCTTCTTTGATATCACGCAAGAGGATATCGTTTCATTGAAGGACGAAGGAAAGATTGCAGGCGAACTCGATCGCCGCAGATTCATGCGTAAACTTTTGAACGATGAATTTACGACAGTACGTACCGAAGTTGATAAAGTTGAAAAGGGTCTCCCTGTATTCATGGGATGTACGCACTACCACAACTCAATTGATTCAGTACGTAAGCTTGGCTCAACTTGCCCTTATTGGACATCTCTACACCTTACGAAGCGTTTCCGTCGTATGGTAAACGAAGGTGGTCTCGTAGGTACAACTCTTGGTGTTTATTACTCTCCTAAGAAACCTCGCGAACAACGCGACAGCGACGTTTGGCGCTCCGTCTTTTCTGGAAACAACCTTTGCTGGTTCTGGAGTACGTTCGTAAGCTTCCGTGGCGACCTTGGTGTTCAAGACGGTACGGCAGGTTTCACTTGCGAGGCACTTCGCGAAGTTAAGCGCGGCCCCGCTTCCTTGATGCGCCGCTCACGTCGTGAAAACGATGGTATCTATCTCCTCTACGATACAGAGTCTGCTGCATTGGACGGTATTTATACCGACTTCGGTAAGACAGAAGATTCTGCAAATACGTGGCAATTAGTTTTGGATGATATTTGCCGTTCTTACGATTGGCTCCTTGATGGCGACCTTGAAAAGGGCGTACTTAAGAAGAAAGATGTAAAAATTCTCATCCTTCCATGCTTACAGTTGCTCAACGGAAAGCAGACGCAAGCAATCCGCGATTTCGTTAAAAATGGCGGCGTAGTTATTACCGACGCTCGTCCGGCATTCCTCGCCGCAAACGGTGACAAACTCGAGAAGGGTATGCTTGATGATGTCTTTGGTATCGATTCAAAAACGTACAAGTGTCCTGAAAATACTGACGTTGTAAATCTCGACAACGTAAAGATCAACACGTACGGAAAGGGCCGCGCAGTATTTCTTAACTTCACTCCAATCGGCTTGCGCTTTGCTTGCGAAGGAAAGGATCGTGAGAAGTATACGCAATTCGTAGAAGATCTTCTCATGCTTGCTAATGTCGCAAAGCCTCGTTGTATTGCGCGTTGGGAAGATGGCAGCAGAGTCGGCGGTATTGAAATCTCTCCATTCGTCCGTAACAACGCATGGTTCCTCGGAATTGAAAAACTCCCAGTCTCAGGCGAAAAGTTGCCTCGCAAGGGTTACTTCGATTTCGGCGGCGTAAAGGCATGGACATACGATATCCGCACGGGTGAAGATTTTGGTTTCGTTGATAAACTTCCATTTGAATTCAAGGGCTTTGATACGCGCTTTATCTCTCGCCTTCCATATCAGGTGAAGGGCGTTAAGATTGATGCTCCTGCAGAAATCGAACGCGGTAAGACGCTTACGATTAAGGCTGCGCTTGAAACTTCAGAGAAGAAACCTTCAGCTATTGCAACGCACGTGTTGCGCGTTGAACTCATTCCGCCAGGCGGCCTCCGTCCTGATCGTTACACCCAAATCCCATTCCGTTTAGTAGACGCAAAAGGCGGAAAGGTGTCAACGAGTTTTGCTATCGCATGGAATGAAGCGGTTGAATACTTTACGCTTGAAGTCACTGATATTGCAACAGGCAAGAAGTCAACTCAGAAGATCGTTATTAAGTAAAGGAATTTAGGAAAATGAAAAAATGTATTTTTACATTGTTCGCAGCAGCGTCCATCATTTCTGGAGCAGCAGAATTACCAGAATTGTTCGTCCGCGACAATGGTGCAAAAGTTGTGTTCCCTTTTGAGTGGTTTCCTCGTCAAGGGGAAATCACTGCGAAGTATGAACGCATGGCATTTGGAAGATGGCATACTGTAGCAAAGGATTTTAATGCAGAGGAACTTTCCTGCCGCCCATTTGCGGCCGTGCCAGGAGCAATTGAAAAGCGTATTCGTTTTTCATGGAAAACACTTTACGGCATAAAATCGTTCGACGCAGTTGCGATAATCCCGAAGCGTGATTACCAAGTTGCCGTGTTCGCGTATATTACGGATGATGCGAAGCTTATTGAATCTCCTGCAAACGATCCTCGTTGGCCCGTTGAAACAATCGTAAAGCACGGTTATGGAACGGTCGGTTTTTGCGGAAACCAAGTTTCTGCTCCAACAGACATTGACGCGATTTCTCTTCGCGCTTGGGCCTTTAGCCGCATTTACGATTGGATTAAGGGCGAAAAACTTACGGATGAAATGATGGTTGCAGCAGTTGGTTGCGGCAAGTTGAACGGAATGGCGACATTGTGGCACGGTTGTTACGATTGGCGTCTTGCGATGACTTGCGCTTCGCAATGCGGAGTCGGACCTGAATGGCGCGACCTCGTAGCGCTTGGCGTTCCTCGCTTACTTTTCATAACCTCTTCCGAAGCGACAGGCAAGGAACAGGTGAAGCGCGAATTTGAAGCTACTCGCGAAGCATCGGCTGCGTGGAAGTTTTATCGTGCGATTGGTTTGGCAAATGAAAAGTTTCCGTCTGTCGGCGAAGTCGATATGCGTGGCATGGTCGCCTATCGCGTAAAGAGTGAAGGTACTGATTTGGATGCCGCTGAATGGAATTCTTATATCGCATTTGCAGACCGTCACAATTGGAATAACATTACGACTGTAAAGCCGGTCAATCCTCCACCGCTTTTGACGACGTACGATGGCAAGACCACCGTCACCGATAAAGAGGGATGGGAAAAGATTCGCCGTCCAGAAATCGTAGAGTACTTTACAGACAATGTTTACGGTAGAGCTCCTACGGATAAGCCGGATGATTTGAAATTTACGAAGAAGTCAGATGAAGAAGTCGTAATCGATGGAGTTAAAGCTACGAGAAGTCTTTATACGATTTCTTGGCGCGGACCTCTCGGTGTAGGCAAGTTTGATTTTGTCGCATACATTCCAAAGTGCGAAAAGAAAGTTCCTGCCATTGTCTTTATTGCAAATCGCAAGAAGGAAAAAATTCTTAACGAGCTCAACACCTATTGGGATGTCGCCGCTCAACTTAAACGTGGCGTTGCGGCGGTCGCATTTTGGTATGGTGATGTCGTTCCGGATAAATACGACAATTACTCAACAGGCGCTTACCTTTGCTGGAATCGTCCAGGCGAACGCAACCCGACTGGTTGGGGCGCCATCACCGCATGGGCGTGGGCGGCAAGCCGCGTGATGGACTGGATTGAAACAGTTCCTGCTCTCGATTCTAAGCGCGTTGGTGTTGCCGGTCACTCTCGTTGCGGTAAGACTGCTCTTTGGGCAGGCGTTCGCGATGAGCGTTTCGCGCTCGTCGTGCCTCAAGGTTCCGGGCGTACGGGCGCACTTCTCAACCACGTCCCAGTTCCCGTGCCGGCAGAACCGATCTCACGCATTTGCGCGAACTTCCCATTCTGGTTCTCACCTCGTTATCCGCAATGGTCAAACAAGGAATTTGAAACTCCATTCGATCACCACCAACTCGCAGCGTGTGTTGCTCCACGTCTTCTCTACGTTCAGGACGGTACGGGCGATATGTCGCGTTATGGTGAATATTGGACGGCTCGCCTCGCCTCTCCTGTATGGGAATTTTATGGATGCAAGGGGCTCGTTGCAGATTCTATGCCAAAACCAGAAGAGCCAAACAATATTGGCCGCGTCGGATTTTACGTGCGAAACGGACCACACGATGTTGAAAGGTCTGATTGGGTTAATATGATTGAGTTTGCCGAAAGGCATAATTGGGGGAGATGATAGGTGTGAATAAAAAAACAACTTCCATTTTCTTCGTGTCGACAGTCATCGCAGTTTCTGCGATGACTCGACTATTTGCAGATTCTGTTTTCTTTGTCGGAAAAAATGCATCTGTTGATGGCACAACCTTGATTGGTCGTGCCGTTGATTTAGAGAAGAGTCCTGCTCGTACTTATTTTGAACTCGTTCCGCGCGTTGAAAATAAATCTGGGCGAAGACATTGGGGAAGTGACGGATTTGTCTGGTACTATCCTCCAACTACGTGGCGTACGATTTCTCTTTCGAGAATGAAGAGTGATGAAGTCGGAAGTGAAGCCGCGTTCGCCATGAACGAAAAAGGTCTCGTTGTTATCGCCGTAAGAACTGATGTTCCGCAAAGTGAAAATGTCGAGGCGATTAACCAAATGAGCGGCGGCGCGACAGAACGCGAGTATCCGGCTGTTCTTACGAAATACTGTACGAATGCTGTGCAGAGTGTTGAGCTTGTACAATCGATTATCAGCAGGTGCGGTTCTGGTAGAGCAAATATTATCCTTATTGCTGACCCGAAAGAGGCGTATATCGTAGAGACGCATCTTGGAAATAAGTGCGAAACGATTCGTCTCGATGACGATGCGTTTATTTCCTTTGGCGATAGTTTTACGCTCGATGGTTTCAAGATGGCGAAGGCCACTAAGAAATATTCGTTGAAAGATGCGTTTGAAATGTTGCGCAAGAGAAAGAATTCTAAACATTCTTCTGCTCACCATGTTCTTGAACTTTCTTCATCCGTGCCGAAAGAGCGTTCCGTTACAGCGTGGACATCGCTCAGCGATTCAGCCTTTGGTGTGTTCCTCCCTGTTTCAAATGCGATGGAAGAATTTGACGATGTGTTTAAGGCGAACGATTCTCGTCCAAATCCGCACGTTGCATTGAGTGAAGATTATGCCGTCGATACGTTCCTTCGTCTTCAATCTCTCGGCAGCCAAGACAGATCTTTGTATGGCAGAGGAATTATGAATTACTGGCTTGCACGTGAAGACGAGTTGATTGCAGGTTGGAAAAAAAGATTCCCCAATGCGACATCAAAGTCTCTCACAAACTATTCTCGCAAAGAACTTCCCCGTGCAATTGCGGATGCTAAGCGTCTTGTAGAAGAAATCCAATATGCGATGCTTCACAAAACGCAATTTGAGGCGAGCGACTTTGATCAGATCGCTCTTAACCAAATGCAAAAAGAAGGGATTGTCCGTTATCCTGTCATGCTGGAAAAAGGGCCAGTTGATTTTTCGGACGTACCGAAGTGGGCGCCAAAGATGGATGAGTGGAAAGATCCAACTCTCGTTCAATGGGGAAAACCTTTGGCGCTCGGCAAGAAGCGCGTACTTGTGTGCGTGATGCATCAAGATACTTTTGCCGCGCAACATCTTAAAAATCGAATCGATTTAGATGTCGATATTATTGAGAGTGGATATTTTAGAAATACCGATGTCAGGTGGACGAGTAAGCTCAAGAGACTTGAACGCGCGCTTGAATCTAATGTGTACGATGGTTATGTCTTTTTGGGTACAGGTCCTTCATATTGGCCAAAGCGTTTGCAGCGCAAATTGGCGGAACTTCAAATTCAAGGACGTTCAGTAGCGCTCGTCAATGCTGGAAATTGGGGCGTTGATTTTAAGGAGGATGTTGATTTCGCTCGTGGTGCTCCTCGTTCATTTGAAGTTTTAACTCAAGACCCACATCCTGACGCAGGTGAATTCGATTTAGTTTGG
>JAGCMU010000037.1 GCA_017646325.1 Kiritimatiellia bacterium | reverse complement strand
GTGCAAGCAGTTGGACGACATTATGCGGCTCAACGCGGCAAACGCCGACAGACACATTCGTAACATTCATCGCCTCAAGAGCGATTGCACCGAGCCCTCCCGGCGGCAGATAGCGCCCCGCATCCGCAAATTTTACATATGGCTCCTTATCCTTACGCCTGAACGTATATACAAAATCCTCCTTCAGAGAGCCCTCCGCATCAGGGTTTACGCTTTTGCCATAAAGCGGAAAGCCCTTCAAAACGCGAAGCGTCACATTTGTGCGGTATGCAAACTCGCCTCGAATACGGAGCGTCGGGATTATAGCGCCGGGAGTCGTGTATCTAAATGTCAGTCTGCCTTCGCACAATGGCTCAACTTTGACGTAACTCCTGACGACATCCATATCCGGACGCTCTGAAAGAGTAAGTACAAGCTCATCGTCGCCTTCATACTCGACATCGACGACTTTCAACTCAGGAGGTGCTTTTTCTTCATTTTGAGAAACTTCTTCTTTCTCAGGTACTTTTTCTGCCGATGAATCAGCTTTCTGCACAGGCGCGGCCGCTTTTTTAACCGTATTTGTCTTATCAAACAACTCATTAGGCGAGAGATTCGCAAGAACATCCGAGCCGTGCTTTTTATCAAACGCCGCAACCTTATGGCAAACAATGCCGAGCGCAGTCGCGAGCACAACGACAGAACCGATCAGCAGCATAAATGCTACAGCAAACAACTTCTTTTTTAATATCATTTTATAATCCTTTCTGCACTCTACTCGCCACAAAATTCAAAATCTTACAACAAAACTTTATAATTCCGAATACTGCAAAATTCGCACCGTTCGCCGAAGAAACACAAACCTATAACGACACGCCCCCATCCCTTTTACCCACTCAAGACACGATGTGATAGTAAAGAATGATAATTGACTTTACCGATTATCCGTGTTACAATCATTCACCAAAACGGAAGAGTCCTATGCAACTACTACTTGCCATATCACCAATAATCATATTAATAATAACACTTTCCATTTTTAAAATAGCGGCCCACAAGGCTGCAGTTATTTCATTTCTTTTTGGAACAATCATATCATACTTTTATTTCGGTACTGGCGTAAAAACTATTCAATGCGCGACTCTAAATGGCGTAAAAACAGGTCTTTTTCCTATTGCTCTCGTCATAATTTCTGCTCTTTACACTTATGGAATAACGGTATCGTCAGGAGCGATGGAAAAAATAAAAGAATCCTTAAAGTGCGTTTCCTTGAACGAAGAAGTGTTAATGCTCCTCATTATATGCGGATTTGGCAATTTTATGGAAGGCATGGCAGGATTTGGTACGGCCGTAGGCGTTCCCGCAGCATTACTTGTAGGCATTGGAATAAACCCATATAAAGCTGTTATAAGCGCGCTCATCGCAAACACCGCACCTACGGCATTCGGATCAATTGGCGTTCCGATAACAACCTTGTCTGACGTAGGATGTTTAAACCCGTTAAAACTTTCAGGCGTCACATCTGCCATTCAATTATCCGTTATGGCAATAGTCCCTTTTTGCGTATTGTTCGTAGCGAACGGTTTTAAGTCGATTAAACGGTATTGGAAATTAGCCCTTATAACAGACATTGCATTCTTGGTGCCGTGGTGGGGAATTGCAAAATTTGTAGGATGTGAATTACCTGACATTATTGGGGGAATCAGCGTAATGCTCGTCTTGGGATTTTTTGGACGAGATGATAAACACACAAAGAACATCACATTCAAAAGCGTTATGTATGCATGGCTTCCATTTTCATTAGTTGTTTTTGCCCTTTCTATTTTAGCGTTCGTACCGAGCGAATATAAAATTTCCCCAGGCATAGTGATTTTTATTGCTGCCACCATAGGAGGTCTTTTACAGAAACTGTCGCCCTTGAGATTAGTAAAAGAATTTTATCAAACATTCCTCAAATACCACAAAGCGATTGTAACGATATGTATGGTGCTGGCATTGTCAAAAGTCATGGATGAATCAGGAATGATAAAGGTGATGGCAACGGCGTTAGTTGATTCAACCGGCCGATTTGTCGCATTCTTCTCTCCCCTCGTCGGGGCTTTAGGCGGCTTTGTCACAGGCTCCGGAACGAGTTCATCCGTCCTCTTCGGCGGCCTTCAAGTCGACACCGCAAAGAACCTCGGATTTTCTCCTGAATGGTTTGCCGCCGCAAACGTCATGGGCGCGGGAATAGGTAAAATGATATCTCCCCAATCGATTGCAATTGGCGCTGCCGCCACATCCCTCATAGGTAAAGAAGGCGACATCCTAAAAAAAACTTTTATGTATTTCGTCCCGATAATTATTTGGGCCTCGTTAATATGCGGACTTCTTGCAAACATAAAATTAGATTAGCACGCCACTCTTAAACAAGTTATGGTATAATTTTTCGTATGAGTTTTCATTTAGATTTAAAAGCGGCGGCAGCGTTACTGCACATGCAAGAAAATGAATTGCGTCATTTTGCGCAACGAGAAGAAGTCGCCAGCATAAAAAGAGGAGACGAATTCCTCTTTGAACGCAAGCTGTTGTGCGAATGGGCGCAACGGCGCGTTATGTCGCTGAATGAAAAAAAACTCTCAGGAGAACACCGTCTTGAAATAAATGAACGGAGAAAATCAAACGGAAAAGATTTTCACGTTGCCGACTTGTTGCCTATTGAAGGAATCGATATCGACCTTACGGCAAAGGCACGCGGAGGCGTTTTGCGCGATATGACGGATCTTGCGGATTCAACCGGCCTTCTTTACGATCCTGAATTGCTTTTTGCCGAGCTTACCGCACGCGAAGAAGTCGCCTCCACAGCCATTGGCGGGGGTGCGGCATTTCTCCATGCAAAATATCACGATCCGTATATGGTTCAAGAATCCTTTATCGCGTTAGGCAGAAGCCGCAAGCCCATCTTTTTCGGCGCTCAAGACGGCAGTGCTACAGATTTGTTCTTTTTAATCTGCTGCTCGAATTATTCGCTTCATTTGCACGTCTTATCGCGGCTTTGTCTGCTTGCGCATGGGACTAATTTGTTCAACGAAATGCGTCTTGCCCAAAGCCCTGAAGAAATGCACGAAATTCTAAAGACTACAGAAGACAAGTTCCTCAACGGAATCTTGTGATTTCACTCAGCACCCTTGCGCATGGAAGTATTGCCCCTATTAAAGCGGACTCCTCCTATCAAAATCAATAACGTATAAATTTCAAGACGCCCCGCCAACATCACGAACGAATACCACCATTTGAGAAAATCTGGAATATTACCATAATGTCCAGACGGTCCAAATTCTCCAAATGAAGGACCGATATTACCCACCATACTAGCAGCAACGGAAATTGACGTAAATATGTCATAACCCATTATTGAGCTTATGAACGCGCTCACCATGACAAGCAGCAGATATACGAACACAAAAGACGCCGCCATTGAAACGTAAATTTCTCTTACTGATTTTCCATTCACTCTCAAAGTAAAAACTTCATACGGATGAATCAAATGACGCATTTCATTAAAAAACTGTTTCCCGAGAATGGCCCACCTGATAACCTTCACGCCGCCTGCGGTTGAACCTGAACATCCTCCGATAAAAAAGAGGAAAAATATAACCATTTGGCTTGCCGGCACCCATTTTGTGTAGTCATTCGTTGAAAATCCCGTTGAGGAAATCACAGCCGAAACCTGAAAGCATACGTCTCGGATACTCCCCGCAAACGACAATCCATGAAACCGCTCTATTCCCGCGATCAACAAAATCGCACCGAAAACGATTACAAGAAAAAGCCGCAATTCGGAATTTTTCCACACTTCAGAAATTCTCCCCGTGAACATTTTGCAATACAACACGAAACTTACAGAGGCTAAAAGCATGAATACGACACAAATCCACTCTGCCATTGGATTTTCAAAAGCGCCTACGCTTGCCGTGCGTGTAGAAAAGCCTCCCGTACCTAAGGTGGAAAAGGCATGACACAACGCATCAATCGGATTCAAACCCGAATACCATAAAAGAAGAGTCTGCAAGGCGGTAAAGCCTAAATAAACAAACCATAAGATTTTTGCAGTAGTCGTTATGCTACCTGTAAACTTGGCTTTTTCTGGACCCGTTGTTTCCGCTTTTATAAGACGAAAACCTCCCGCCCCCAATAAAGGCAAGACGGCAACAGCAAGAGCGACAACACCTAAACCGCCTAACCAATGAGACTGGCAGCGCCACACATTTACACTTTTGGGAAGAGCGTCAATGTTCGAAAGAACTGTAGCTCCAGTCGTAGTAAATCCGCTGACACTTTCAAAAACGGCATCTGTTACAGATTTGAAACACCCGCTGAAATAAAGAGGCACGGCTCCATACAAGCACATAGCGATCCATATCGCGCCGACCACGACAAAGGCGTCTTGTATCCCAATTATTTTCGGTTTTTCTTTTCCCTTTATAAAAAAGATTACCGTCACAATCCACGCCACAAACATCGGAATTGCAAACACGGGAATCATATCCTTCTCGCCTTGCCAAACAGCGACAACAAGCGGCAAGATAAGCGAAGAGCCTACAATCCCCAAAGCCCATGTTAAAATACGCAGGACGGTATAAGTCATACCTCTATCTCCGTTTTCCCTGCGAACTTCTTCATCGTATCCAAATCGCCTGACGGAACGATTAACACGACACGGGCACCAGCCGTCATCACCGTATTACCGCAAGGGACTTCTCTTGATTCGCTTCCCGGCTGCTGTACAAGCAACACCAAACAATTTTCCAAACCTTTAATTTCGCTCAGCTTTTTACCTGCGACCTTGCTATAAAGAGAAATCTCGCATGAAACTATTTCAAATTTTCTGCCGCCAACCGAATGAACGGCTTTAATATTGCGTCCGCGCAAATGACTCATAATCGTATCGATAACGACATCACGCATAGGGACTGTGACATCGACACCCAACTTCCCTGCAATTTCATCAAATGCAGAATCGGACGTGAGCGAAATAACTTTTTTCACGCCGCGCAATTTCAAGTATGCAGATGTCAGAAGATTCCTTTCGTAATTTCCTGACGCTGCAACCATCAAATCGCAATTACAGATACCTTCACCCTGAATCAGTCCATCATCTGTTATATCGCCATTTAAAATACGTGCTTCTGGAAATTTTTCTGCAAGTTCGTTGCAACGCTTTAAATCCTTGTCGATTACAATCAACTCGCGTTTCGCCCTGCTGAACGAAAAGAATCTTTTCTTCATCGGATTAATCTTTTCCATTTGGGCGGCGACTGTCAACGCGCTGATATTGTCAGCTCCAAATATCACAATCCTATTCATCGGAGTAGTGTCAGCGCTCGTATATTTTAAAAGCTGTGCAACAGATTCCTTATGAACCAAAACGCCAATATGATCCCCTGCGGCGAGAAGAGTTTCCCCGTTGGCGAGAAACGTCCCTTCTTCATTCTCGACAAAGGCTATCAAAAACTTCCATCCTTCGATTTCCGAAAGATTACGCAGTTTCTTGCCAACTATAGGACTGCCCTCTATGACAGGCAAAGTGACAATCCCGTAATCGCCGCCAAGTTCCACCGCGCTTCCTGCAGCCCCTATTTCCATTGCCCGCATCATCGAGCCGGCCGCTTCCACGTCAGGATTTATGACATGATCAATTCCAAGCATCGCCCGGCTTAAATCTTTTGCCCCGATCCGTTTTGCCACGTCCATCATACGCATGTAATAATCGTAATTACGCACGCGTGCAATTTTCAAAATGTCTGGGTAGATTGCATCGACCAATGAGCAAACAATCATATTTGCCTCATCGTTATGAGTCAATGCCACCAAAGCGTCGGCTGAAGAAATTCCAGCCTTTTCAAGAGTTTCGATACTGTTTCCGTCCGCCTCGATGACAGTGCAATCAAGCTGATCTCCTACGGAACGCACGAGTTCGGCATTGTTGTCAATAAGGACGACATTATTACCCTCCGCAACGAGAGCCTTTGCGAGCAATCCGCCTGTAAAACCAGCCCCGATAATTATAATCTTCATTTAAGCCTCCTTCGCAGACAATGGAATACTTTTCCTTCGATAAAGCGCAATACGGCTTTGCCCATATATGCGGTCGCGACACAAGTCCCAATGCTCAGAGACATCAGGAGTTTGGGTTCTACGCATTTCAGCAATAAAAAGACCATCAACTTTCACAACATCATTAACAGCAAGAGTTTTCAGAATTTCAGCATATCCGACATCTAATGCCAACTGATAAGGCGGATCGGCAAAAGCAACATCAAAATTTCTTTTTGCCGCCGCACTCTTTATCCAATTTAATGCATCTGCCCGCACTAATTCAGTGCGATCGGACACTTTCAACATTTCAATATTTGATGATATGCAAGCAAGCGAAGGTGGCGCTTTCTCTACAAACGTCACGTGGGCGGCACCTCGCGAAAGGGCTTCCAATCCAACCGTTCCTGCTCCAGCAAAAAGGTCAAGAAATTTCACGCCGGCTATTTCATTAGTCAGCATTGAAAAGAGAGCCTCACGCACACGATCTTGCGTGGGACGCACCGCATCACCTTTAGGGGCCTTTAAATTACGACCGCCCCACTCGCCGCCTGTAATTCTCATACCATCCCCTTTTCCGTCAATTGTTTAATCAACTCGCTTGCCGCCGCCGCTTCAGCTTTACGTTGCGTAAGAGCCGTTGCCGTGGCAATGCCGATACCTTTAATTTCAACACTCACCGTAACAGTTGGCGCGTGATCGGGCCCTACTGAAGAAATTACGGCATAAACTGGCTTTTTCTTCCGTGCTTGAGCAAACACCTGCAAATACCCCTTGGGGTTTGTTTCGCTTTCTTTTATCGTACTTGTAAAAGGCAGCTCAAGTTTATTGAAAAAAACTTTTGCAATGGAAATTCCGCCGTCTAACCATAATGCCCCCATAACCGCTTCAAGAGCATCTGCAAGAACCTTTGAATTTTCCGGCAAGGGAGAAGCTCCCTTGTTGCGGCGAATAAATTTTCTCAAACCCAATTTTTCTCCAGCTTGTGCAAGAGTCGCCCCGGAAACGAGATTCGTTCTCAATACCGTAAGCTCGCCTTCCTGTTTTTCGGGATGGGCGTCAAAAACATACTCCGCAGACAAGAGACCAAATACGGCGTCTCCCAAAAACTCGAGACGCTGATTATCCGCAATATTGCGATCCGTCATCTTGCAAGCGGGCGTCGTCAACGCCTCTTCGAGTAGCGCAGGATTTTTAAATGTGTATCCTATTTTTTTTTCAAATTCTTTTATCATTTCGAAAAGGCCGAACCCGACCACCCCAATTTATGAGCCAATACTTCACATGGATCATATCCGCGAAGCTGAATCAGAGGGACGCTCTTCTCTGATTTCTTGATTGAAATCACATCTCCCCCGGTCAATTGAGCAACGCTGATACCGTCGGCAAAAACGGTATGGTATTCGCGCTCATATTTTTCTATAACATTGATATTGAGAATTGACGTATCTCTCACGACTAACGGACGAGAAGATAACGCGTGCGGACAAATAGGTGTAATTACAAAGGATTCCGAATCAGGCAGCAATATCGGACCGCCCGCGGCAAGCGAATACGCCGTAGAACCGGTGGGAGTCGCTATCACAATACCGTCGGCATTAAAACGAGTGGCAACTACGCCATTTACTTCAAGTTCAAGCAATGCCGCATGACCCGACGTCGCACGGGAAATGACGACATCGTTCAAAGCCATTTCGCCCTTGACCTCCAATGCCGTACGGTGAGAAATTATAAATTCATTTCTTGATAACGATCTTATGGCATCTTCGAAGAAAGGTCTCTCAACGCCCGTTAAATACCCTAAACTCCCAAGATTCAAACCGAGCAAAGGGATTCCAGGATAAACGTGAACGGCAGAAAGCATTGTGCCGTCGCCTCCTAAAACAACTACTGCTTCAGGAGTATCGCCGTCACCGCAAACTTTCAGCCCGCAACTTGATGCAAATGAGCGAAGGCTATCACATACCGTCGCCGCTTCCATCTTTGTCTGATTTACATAAAATCCTACTGAATGCATATAAAAAGTATACCAAATTATTTATAGGGTGTAACTCTAAATCAACCCGATTTCAGAATCCGTCAAATAACAAGTCGGATCTTCTCCCCAAAGCTCGCCCGTAACGGCTTCTCCTCTGGAACGGAAATTGCCCATGCAAAGATCGATCCATTTACACTTTTGGCAACGTCCTTTAAGAAGGCTTTTTCTATTACGCATCAAATCCAAAAGTGAACCTTTTTCAGGATTTCCCCAAATTTCAGAGAATGGCTTTTCAAGGACGTTCCCGACTTTTTTATCTCTCCAAAATTGATCTGGATAAACAGAACCATCCCAAGAAATACATGCAATCCCCTGCCCTGAAGAATTGCCGCCGTTAAGAGTAAGCAATTCAAGAGCCTTGTCGGCATTTGGATGGTTTTCTTCTTTCATTTTGAGATAAAGACGAATACCATCGCAATGATTGTCTACCGTCAACACCTCCATGGGAAAGCCGCCTTCGAAACTCTTACGAGTTTCTTCGACTATCGTATCAAGCGCCGAACGCGCTTCATCGTGAGAAAGATCACTTGCCGCGATTTCTTTCCCCCTTCCCGTATAAACGAGATGATACAGGCATATCCGAGGAATGTTTTCCTCGCGCATCAAATCGAAAATTGCAGGAATTGCCGCAACATTTGCACGCGTCATGGTAACACGCAAACCGACCTTTACGCCACGGGCGCGAAGACGGCGTATCGCATCGAGAGAACGCCTGTATGAGCCTGGCGACCTGCGAAACTCATCATGAATAGACTCGGTTCCATCAATCGAAATACCTACATACGAAACGCCTAAATCACGTATCCAATCCGCAAGCGAATCGTCGATCAATGTTCCGTTTGTAGAAAATGTCACTCTCAAACCTTTTTCTTTTGCGTACTCCGCCAAAATTTTTATATCTGGACGGGCAAAAGGTTCACCGCCGGAAAACAAGAGGACGGGAACTTTGAATTTTGCAAGGTCATCAATAACCTGCTTCGCCTGCTCGGTAGAAAGAACACATTGCGTCCCGGATGTTGCCGCATAGCAATGACTGCATGCAAGGTTGCAGCTGGGCGTACAATTCCACACGACGATGGGTCGAGAATGCACGCCCTTTTGGTAGCGCAATTTATCAGACTCTTCTATCGTTCCAAAATAAAGCTTTGAAATTCCAACCATAAAATCTTACCATTCATTCGCGGCGTTTCTAGTTTTTACGTCTGAATCGCAATATCGCGGAGTTTCAAGCCCACGAATAGGTTTAGGTTCAGACAATTCCAATTCAACGACATCAATTACGTTTTCGCCTTTTTTAAGAAATGGAGCAGGACAATAAAGACTCAACTGCGGGCCCACATTCCAATAACGCCCGATATTGCGTCCGTTTACATACACCGTCCCTTTAACCCATTTCGACATATCGATAAACGTATCCATCGGCTTTTCGATTTTGACGATTGCACGATAATGTCCGCCTGCAAAATTATCACGATTCCCTTTCTTTGCGTTTTTTATCGACTCTTCAGTCAATGGCTTTAAGGAAACGCTCCAGTTGGAAAGCTTCTCTCCGCCAAACCAGACATCGCCGATGATTCCCTTACGATCATAACGCATCGCCCTGCCAAAATTGATATGCCCCATAGCTTCAACGACGATTTCAAGTTTGACCTTCTTGTCGCGCGAGGGCACCATAATAATCGGGCTAATATCCTTTCTTCTGTCTATAGTCGCAAGACGCTCTCCGTCTACCCACACCTGAGCATAATCTGCAACGCAGTCAAACGACAAAGCGGCGGCAAACCCCTTCGGTAATTCCGTAGAGTAAATGGCCATACCTTGATTTTGCCCCATCGCTTCAAACGAGAAAAGCTTTACGTATTTGCATGACGCTTCGGTGTTGTCGCGCAAATTTGCGAAAAATGTCGGCGTCACGGCAGGGAAAGACATTGATGGAATTTCCGCCGGTACAGACGGAGGAATTTTTCCAAGAGCGTCAAAAATCACCTTGCGATATTTAAAATACTCCTTCGTTGGACGGCCTTGTTCGTTAATTGGAGAACCATAATCGTAACTCGTAAGATCAGGTTCATACTTCCCATCCTTGTCGTTAGCGCCCGCCGTAAATCCAAACGATGTTCCACCATGTGCGACAAAAATACAAAATGACTTTTTCCCTTCCATATACCAGGAAATAGTTTTCGTCAAATCACTCGCGCGCCAAGGACCTTCTCCCCAATGCCTAAGCCAACCTGGATAAGTTTCCGCGGAAAGAATCGGCACGCCCGGATTGTATTTCCGTGCCACGTTCCATTGATTTTCATCCATTGCCGGATCAAAGCCGACGGCAACTTCTTTGTCCGGATAAAGAGAATATTTCAAATACTTGTCACCTGCTCCGTCAGCCATATAAAATGGTCCAAAGCCTTTAGATTTCCAGAAATCCTTAATCCAATGAAGGTATGCGATATCTTTAAACGCCCAACTTCCGTATTCATTTTCAATTTGAGTGAGAATTATCGGCCCGCCATTTTTAGCAAGGAACGGCTTTGCGACATCTGCAATTGCAGAAAGATATTTTTCTGCTTCCTTCAAATAACGCGCGTCCATAGAACGGATGGCGATATCTTCCTTCAACATTCGTGGAGGAATACCGCCGAAATCCCATTCCCCGCAAACGTAAGGACCTGGACGAAACAACACCCACATTCCCTCTTCTTTGCAGATTTGAAGGAATTTAGCCACATCGCGATTGCCGTTTTTAAAATCAAACGAACCGTCTGCACGTTCAAAATCATTCCACATGAAATACGATGCAATCGCATTACATCCCATAGCTTTGCACATCTGAATTCTATGACGCCAATATTCCGGCACAATGCGTTGCGGTTCAATTTCGCCAGCTCGAATTTGAACGGCCTTTCCGTCAATAAGTATCTCTTCTCCCGAAAAAGACACTTTGTATTCCATCTTACTTTGCGCATCTGCAAAAAGACATGCGCAAAGAAGACACCACACGCCAAACATTTTCTTAACCATATTTTCCTTCCTCATCTGATTCCTAAAACCTTATGTGTCTGAATCGATAATTGCCACGGAGGCATTTCATTAGAAAGTTTATTGACTTTTGACAGCAATGTCATGGCTCTACGGTAATGCATCCGACCCTTTTCTTCGAGCGGAGAGATGTAGTAATCGTCGGCCTTGATAAGGTCGCGTATTTTCAAACAGTATACGGCAAGATCATCGGACGTTGCAACAATCCGCACTTCGTTCGCCTTGCGAATCATACTGTTTTTATCATAACGGACTTGATACTGGGGCTTAGGGGAAACTGCGATATAATCGAACTTATCGATAAAAGGCGGCGCTACGAGACCATTTGTCTCTATCGCAATCCAATATCCCTTTTCCTTAAGCGCGTCAACGAGATTTTCCAATTCGGGCTGAATCGTGGGCTCGCCCCCGGTAATAATGACCGATTTGTTTTTGAGCTTTGCAACTTCTCTCACCACTTGATCGGTCGTGAAGAGCATTTTGCTTATTCTTTCGGTATCACACCACACGCAAGCGAGGTTGCAAGACGAATAACGGATAAAAGTGCAAGGACGCCCCGTATTACGCCCTTCGCCTTGCAAAGAAGAAAATATGGAACGTAACGAATGCATTATTCTTTATACTCGGCAAATGAATCGGGCGTCTCCCATAAACGCAGAGAGACAAGCCCCTTAACACGCATTTTCAATTCCTTGAAAAAATACTGCGCGAGATTTTCAGCCGTTGAGCGGAAAGGAAGTGCAACAACTCTCATTCCATTTTTCAAAACTACTGCGGCAATTTCACTCTCGCCCGCCGATTCGCTATTGTAGATGAACGCATGGTCGAAGCGTGAAATAATAAGCTCTTCGCAAATCTTTTTCAAGTCTTTGAAATCGATTACCATATCCGACTCCACCCCAGGCTGCTGCATCACCGTGGCCTCCACCCGATACGTGTGACCGTGGAGATTTTTGCAAAGCCCCTGATGATTCGTCAAAATATGGGCTGCGTCAAACTTTATGCTTTTTGTTACCGTAAGCATTTATGCAAGCACCTTTGAAATTCTCTTAATTGCTTCTTCCACATTGGCGCGGCTGTTGAAAGCGGAAATTCTGATATAACCTTCCCCTGCCTTGCCAAAGCCGGCACCTGGAGTAGTTACAACATTGGCTTCTTTTAAAAGCTTGTCGAAAAATCCCCAGCTGTCACCCTTGACATTCACCCAAATATATGGAGAATCGGAGCCGCCGACAACATCAAACCCGAGATCGGTCAATGCGGTCTTGATTAATTTTGCGTTCTCGAGATAAAAATCGATCGTCGCCTTTATTTGAGCCTTGCCTTCTTCTGTGTAGATTGCCGCCGCGCCACATTGCGTGATGTAGCTGCAACCGTTAAACTTCGTCGTCTGACGACGAGTCCACATAGGACGCAAAGCAACAGCCTCTCCATCTTTGGTATATGCCATCAACGCTTCCGGAACTACAGTATAACCGCAGCGTACGCCGGTAAAGCCTGCTGTTTTTGAGAAACTGCGAAACTCAATTGCACATTCCTTTGCACCGTCACACTCATAAATCGAATGAGGTATTCCAGGTGTACGGATAAATGCTTCGTACGCCGCATCGAAAAGAATGATGGACTTATTGGCCTTGGCATAATCAACCCATGCTTGAAGCTGCTCTTTCGTTGCAGTTGCGCCCGTTGGGTTATTAGGGAAGCAGAGATAAATCAAATCAACCTTTTCCGACGGGATATTCGGAACAAACCCGTTTTCCTTAGTTGAATCAAGATAAACTAGCTTGCCATAACGTCCATTTTCAGCGACTCCCGTGCGGCCTGCCATAACGTTTGTATCTACGTATACGGGATAAACAGGGTCTGGAACGGCAATTGTGATATCATCGCCAAAAAGTTCCTGAATATTTGCCGTATCGCACTTCGCTCCATCAGAAACAAATATTTCAGAAGCTGAAATATCGATACCGCGCGCTTTGAAATCATTTTCCGCAATAGCCTCGCGAAGGAAAGCATAACCTTGTTCTGGACCGTATCCACGGAAAGATTCGCGGGCAGCCTCATCATCCACACCCTTATGCATCGCCGCAACAACAACTGGAGCAAGAGGTTCTGTCACATCACCAATCCCGAGACGAATAATTTTAGCATCAGGATTTGCCTCTTGATAAGCCGAAACACGATGTGCAATTTCTGCAAACAAATACGAAGCTTGAATCTTCATATAATTTTCATTTACTTTTATCATTTTCTTCTCTTTCTTTTAAAATTCTGTTTATAAGGCAATTTATAGGAAATATTATACCAAAACTCCTTTATATAGGGAACGAGGAACGGAATCACTTCATCATAAACATATCGACAAGAGGCTTTAATTCGCGGCCGCGCAAAAACGCGCCACCGTCCATTTGCTTTGCCCCTTCCGGCTTTACCGCCACAATAAGCAATGCACCGTCTCCCGTACGGACTACCGGCCCACGAGGCGTGACATCAAGGACGGTACCAGGAAGTTCCAATCTCTGCTTTGGAGTCACAGCACAAAACTCAACTCCGATAACAACGAGTCTTCCAGAGTCTTTCTTCCTGAAACGTTCCGGTATAAACGTGTAGCTTCCCGGCCAAGGCTTGTACGCGCGAATGCGGCGTTCAATCGTAGCAGAAGATTCGCTCCAATCAATCAAACCATAATGCTTCTTGAGCTTGTGCGCAAACGAAACGAGCGCGTCTTCTTGCGGAACTTCCGGCGGCAATTTTTTCGCCTCCATCAAACTCAATGCCTTTGCAAGAGTAACTCCTCCGCAAATGGCAAGACGATCCATCAACGATTCACCCGTATCATCTCGATAAATCGGCTCCGTTTGCGATAAAAGAACTGGTCCGTCATCCATCCCCTCTCCCATACGAATTATGGAAACGCCCGTCATTTCTTCGCCGTTAGCAAGTGCCGTTGCGACGGGCGAAGCTCCACGATATTTTGGCAAGAGGGAAAAATGGCAATTAACACATCCGTATTGAGGCAAAGAGAGAAGTTCATTTCCTAAAAACTGTCCAAACGCTACAACGGCAATAACATCCGGCTTCCATTCCTTAATTTGGGCAATAACCTCAGGAGTATTGACGTTTTCGGGCATGATGGAATTTTTTATTCCTCGCAACATAGAATACGCGCGGCAAGGACATGGAGTCAATTCGCGTCCGCGTCCTGCAGGGCGGTCAGGCTGAGTTACAACTCCCACCACTTTCAGCGTCGGCAAACGAAGTATCGCCCGCAAACAAGTGGCAGACGCCTCGGAAGAACCCATAAAAACAATTCTCCTAAATCTTTTCTCCTTTTACTGAACAGGTTTCATCTCAACCGTAATTTCAGAATATTTTGACAAAAACTCCATCGACAACCCTGATATGCGGCGTAATCTTGTCAGCGCATTTCTCGCGGTTCTATCAACGTCATTGTCACCGCTGCTGGAAACAATATTCCATTTTGTAATAGTTCCTCCGCTGCCGAATCTCAATGTAACTTGAATAGGCTTTAATCCCGGATACCAGTTAAATGATTCTTTATTCCATTCTTTTTTAATCGCTTCTCCAATAACACTCACACAACGTTGAACTTCGTTCGCAGCAATTTGATTTTTACTTCCGAACTTATATCCTTGATTTAAAAACTTTTGAATATCCGCCGCAGAGAGTGGCTTTTCAGACGCAGTCCCCTTTCCTGCGGGCAAATTTGATTTTATCAATTTCTTACTTTTATTAAAAGGTTTTGGCGGCTTTTTTATCAGTTTCCCCTTTACGATAGGTTTTACTTTAGGCTTTGGCTTTTCTTTTATTATGACATCACGCTTTTCTTCCTTAATCTCTTCTTCCTTTTCCTCTTTTTCTTCGACCTTCTCTTCTTCCTTTGGCGGATTTGGGTCGACTTCAGGATCGTCCGTCTTTTCAGCCCACGGAGGAACGATCATCAGATCGATAGGAATCAAGGTTTCGGGATTAGGCAAACAAAACCACATCACAAACGACAACAGAGAAAAAAAGACGACATGAATCAAGACGGCAAAACCAAAAATTTTTGCCGACAAAATTCGTGACATCCCTTTTTTCTGTGAAGGCTCCATATAAATCAATCCTCCACTGTAACAAGAGCCATACGATGAACCTTGCACTTGTAAACTAATTTTACAACATCCATGACCGCTCCGTATGTGAGATTTTCATCTCCTCTCACAAGTACAGGCACGTCTGGATCTGCTTCAACGCGAGTTTTCAATTCCGCTTCAAGTTCGCCCATTGCAATCGGGTTGTTATTCAAATAAATACGCCCCTGCGCATCCACCGTGATAGTAGTCGCCTTGTTGTCTTTAGTTGGCAAGGAACTCGTCTTACCCTTAGGCAATGCGACAGTAATCCCTTGCTCCAATGCAGGCATCGTAATGATGAACGTGACAAGCAAGAGAAATGTCAAGTCAATAAGACTTGTCATGTCGATTTGCGCTTTTGACTTATCAAGAGAGCTTCTTCTCCTACTTCTTAAACTCACGCGTCCCTCCTCTGCATTTCAAGGGCGATACGTCCTAAAAGATCGTTTGTAAATTTCTCTATGTCGGAAATGATATCCTTAATCTGCGCAGACAGCCAATTGTATGCCGCGACACCTGGAATTGCAATCAAAAGGCCGACAACCGTCGTCACGAGAGCGGCGGAAATGGATGGTGCGAGAGTGGAAATCGTTGCATTGCCTTGAGCGCCCATTTCCGCAAACGCATCCAACACGCCCCACACGGTACCGAGAAGCCCCAACATTGGAGTAATGGCGACGACTGTCGCAATCATTCCCATTCCATATTCGATACCGATTTCCTCTTCGCCAAAGGCATACTCGCACTGGTTCTTGACGAGTTCCATTTCGCGGGAAGAAATACTCAATGCAAGACCTGGCGTACGAGCGGCAATCTGATTGCGCTCTTCACGCGAAAACATTTTCACAAGACGTTCGCACGTCATACGGTAAATGACTTCCACGGGAGTCACCTTACCTATATTACGGGAAACGTAATATGAAAGGACATCGCCGTTAGCCATAATTTCATGACCTTTCGCACGAGACAAATGGCGCATTCTCTTAAGCTGCAACCACTTTCCTATTATGCAAGCGGTCATAATTACCGACAAGCCGACTTGCGCAAGCACAATCGCCTGTCCAATTGCATTCGATTGGAAAAACCCACTTATCAATGAATTTGCAAACATCATTTTACCTATCTCCTTTTAAATTCACCATTCTTTATTGCCGATGTCACTTGCCCTTCTAACGGCAAATCGCTGCGGCTAAATCCACACGCCGACAACACCTTGTCAGTCGTTTGAAAATGAACCTTGCAATTATTCATCAGCCAATTGGGATTATTCTTTTTCACCATCTCAACGGCGCGTTCCGCGACTGAAGGGCTGCTCGATCCCTTTGGGATGACATCTAAAACTTTTTCCGCATTTGGATCTATTTCGTTCGCAATCGCACATAACGAACGTAAAAATTCTTCGCGCGCAATGACAGATGCTGCGGCAACCGCTATATCATCTTCGGCCTTATGGCGCTGTTCGACATTGATTTTCTTGCCTCGTTCTTTCAACGCCTTTTTAATCGTCGTTTGAGTATACGCAAATTGGTCAATAACACAGCGCGGGCAATTTGGTTTCTTTTCAAGCAGATTTTCCAATGCCTGCCCGTGAGCCCAGGCAAGCATCGTATTGATATTGCGCATTTTCGAATAAAGACGGTTATATGCCGGCGGATTGAATTTTACGATTGCGTAATTTTGAGCGGTCAAAACCTTACGCAACTCGCGTCCCACCGCCAACACTTGGGAATCCGACATTGATTTACAATCCCTTGCACCGGCCTCGCGCAACTTAGGCGTCAGCGATTCATCCGTATAAACGCAACAAACGACGAGAGGTCCGAAAAAATCACCCTTCCCTGATTCGTCGCTTCCGGCATGCGGCGCAATCTGATCGGGAGAGACTATGTCTTCATATCCAACTTGCAGCGGAACAACGCCAAAAGGCTCAAGGGTAAATTGAACGAAATCTTCCGCTTTAGAACCTTGCACGCAAAGTTTTGCCTGACTTTTTCCATGTTTTTCTTTTGCGTTATACAGCGTACAGTTAAAACCTTCGCCTTCAATGGAAATTTGCGAATATGGAACTTCTCTTAGACGGTAATTTCCTCCGCCTAAAACAATCAAGGCTTTATCTTGCGCTTCCGCATCAAGAGTGAAAGTGAATATTGTTTTTTTCTGTTCCATATCTAAAGTAAAAACCCTGCTGCTGAAAGCGTTTTTAGCGCGTCAAATTTTCCAATGCATTAATACGATCTTCAATATCGGGATGCGTGCTGAATAAAGACACAGCCTTGCCCTTATTAGAAATCCCCATCGCCTTCAAAGAATCGGGGAGCACTCCCGGTTCCAAATTACCAAGTCTGCGAAGTGCCGCTATCATCAATGACGGCGAGCCGAGCAAACTTGCACTTCCTGCGTCTGCGGCATATTCACGGCGGCGAGAATACGCACAAAGCACGATGCTTGCAAGAATTCCAAGGGATATCTGCAATGTATAATAAACGAGATAAAAAACCATTGAAGATCCTCTGCGATTGTCAGAAGAGCGCGAAACCATAAACGCAATCACGCGAGAAAGGAAAAGAACGAATGCGTTTAAAACACCTTGCAGCAATGTCATCGTGACCATATCGCCATTTGCGATATGCGATATTTCGTGACCGAGAACTGCACGCAATTCCTCCTTCGTCATCTGCCCCATAATGTCTTCCGACACCGCTACGAGCGCGCTGTCTTTGAATGCTCCCGTGGCGAATGCATTGGCAGGACCTGGATAAATTGCGACTTCCGGCATTGAGATATTAGCCCTCTCTGCAAGTTGGCGAATTGTATCCACAAGCCAGCGGGTGCTTTCATTTTCCGTTCCGTCGACAACAGTCGCTCCAGTAACAAATTTTGCAATCGGTTTTGACAACAAGAGCGAAATAAATGCTCCACCCATACCAAAGACGAGCGAAAAAACGGCAATCGTCGAATAATTTATCCCGTCTTGATTAAGCTCATGCATATCAAGCCCTAAAAACGAGCATACCACATGAAATGCAATTGATAAAACAAGCACAATTGCTATGTTGGTAAAAAGAAAAAGTAAAATTCTTTTCATTTCTTATTCCCACCTTATTTTATTGTTTTTTATCCTGCTCCTCACCGGCGGACATCGCAGCTGCCGTGAACACGTTGAATACAGCTCCGAGATTTTTAAGTTCATTTGCCGTTACACGAAGCAAGCAAATCTCTTTAGAATCTTCTGCCCATACGGCACTTGCAATGGCGCTCTTAGGCAATGCCTTTGGCATTGTCATAATCATCATATCATACTGTTGACGCTCTGCTACACTCGCAGTTTTTGCAATGTTCGGCAAGAGAATATCGCGTACGAAAGAATAAAAGCCCATATATACAACTGCTACTGGTCTTTTCGTTGCCGCTTCTGGAATGACTTCGAGAAAATCTTTTTCTCCATTACCCTTTCCGATTTCCGGCATATACCCAGGGGTCGAAACATATTCCAAAACACCATTACCGACCTTCTTAACGCCAATGTATATTTTTGTATCACCGACAATCGACTTAATCTTCCCCTTTGCAATCGTCACCTCTGGCGGCACGCTCTTACCAGGCTCGACTCCTTCAATATCAATGAGCTTGCCGACATCAAATGTGAAATCGCCAGGATTTTTCCCTTTTACAAAAAACGAATTTGCTCCCCACACATTATTCTGCGCAGCAATGCACTTATCCAAAAGCGTTAAACTTTCATCATAAAGAGACGTGCTGTTTTCGTATGAGGCCAAATAAATGTGTTTATCTTTATCTGTGCCGATCCAAACAATTTCCGCGTTTTTGTCCGCTTTGTTTGCCTTTTGATATTTTGCAGTATATTCTTTCAACGCCGGAATAACATTATTGATAAACGTCTGCACTTTCTTGCTTTCAACGTTTTTCGCAATCAAGCTCAATACTTCGCCTATCATTTCCGGGCTCACTTCTTCATTCTCATAGTAATACTTGTGATTAACAGCGAAAAACAAAGATGGAGCTTCTGGAACATTCAACAAGTCAGGCGTAAGCGCGAGATTTTTATACTTGTTCTTTTCTGCGGTTTTGCGAATTGCGACAGCCTTAATCTCTATGCCCTTTTCTCCCAAATCAAAAGAGAGAGAAATCGATTTAAAAGATTTTAAACGGGCAATTTCAGCTTTTCTGTTTGTGCTTATTAAAGCGGCCTTCCCGCATTCATCATTCCCGTTCATCTCATAAAGATTTGCCAGTAAATCAATGGCAGGGGTAAATATTTCAGCCTTTAAAATTTCAGAAAAAACGTTGTGAGCCTTATGGGAAAGAGAAAAATCAGCAATTGCCTTCTTTGCAATATTTAAATTTTCGCAATGTGCGGAAAACTTCTTGTCTGCGGAATAAACGACATACGATTTTGGTTTATCGACGGTTTCTGGAATTTCAATAACTCCATCTGCGCCCTTTGTCGCACCTGGACGAGACATTACAAATGTATTTGGCTTTTCTGCACTTGGATATATTACGCAAACAGCACAGTCAAAGAATCCGTCTTTTGCGTCTTTATCCTTTTTGATTGGACTTGTCTGGTAAACGTATGCAGTTATCGGAGAATCTGTCCGAACGCGACCATACTGCAATTCGGCAGCCTGCTGCAATGACGTTAAAATCATCGTTGAAATCATGGGGTTGTTGAACAACGTTCCAAGCACCATGGTTTTTTTCGACAAATCACTAAATGTCGTCATTTCTACAGTTGAAAGAAGGACTGGTTTAAACTCATCCTTTTTAGCGACATTTGCATTAGAAATCAATGAAGAAATCAGCACTGTCAACAGAACAATTTTTTTCATAAAAACTCACTCTCTTTTCAAATTTTTCACTATGCTTCATTATAGCAAAAAAGTAACCTCTCGTCTCGTTAAAGTAACGTGCGTTTTAAAATTATTCGCACAAAAAAAAGGACGAGATGGAGACAAACACTATGTTTTCACAGTTTTAACGGTAGGGCGGTCGCCCCGCGACCGCCGAAAACGTTGATATGGTGACAGACACGATGTTTTAAGATTGGAAACAACAAGGACAACTGATAAAAACAACTTTTTTCGCCGTGCAACTGCACGGCTCTTAAATTGGCGGGCGGTTGCCCGCCATAATTAAGAAGTTGTTTCAAATAG
>JAGCMU010000002.1 GCA_017646325.1 Kiritimatiellia bacterium | reverse complement strand
CTTCACCCACTTATTTTTATTCGACGATAAAAATATCCACGTCCCCAATGCCGCCGATATCGCCATGCCTTCGACGACCGTCAACATACACCATGGCGTTTTGTACGGAATCAGGGAATAGATTAAAAGGAGGATAAATGAATACAGAGTCGTGAATAAAAATATTTTTGAGATGCGGCTTTTCCCGTTTGCAAATCCGAGCGAAACGGCAAAAATCAAAGGTAAGAGGGAAAATCTCCATCCGAAAGTGAATATGCGCGAAAACGCTTTTGCGTGCGGGAGCGATTCAAAAATCTTGAAATTACCCATATCGGGGAAGAAAAGCAATTTTAAATACCACCACCATTCGTGTACGTGGTAATTGGCGCCTTCTGAAAGAGCGGAGCCTTGCGCGCGTTGAAAATACATAGACGGAGCCTTGATGAAAGCATTATAAACGCCTGTCATATCTGCGCCAAAGGAACTGTAAAGAAGAATCGCCGTCAAGAAAAAGCTGAAGATGGCGAAGATAGAGGAGTTGATTTTCTCTTTTAGGGTGAGATCGAGTTTTTGCTTGTAAATGAGGATTATTGCCGTCAAGGATAAGGCGGCAGATGCAAATGAAAGAATGCATGTTTCCTTTGTCGCAAACGCTAAACCCGTTCCAATTCCAAAAAATATCGCCCAAGAGCCACGCTTCAACCTCTCTCCGTCGCGCCATGAAATGTATCGGGATGCAGAGAAAAACATGAATGCAAGGGTCGCTGCAAAAATCATTTCTTGAATGAAATCCGTCGCAAAGAAAATAAAAATCGGCGAAAGCGCAAGAAAGAAGATGCCGAGAAAGGCGGCAAGAAATGATTTTGTGAATCTGCGAATCCCGAAGAAAATGAGAAGGATTGCGCCAATTGCAGAGATGAGAGAAGTCGATCTTAAAAGAGTTCCGTCCAGTTCAGCGCAAGACGAGCGCCCCGCAAACTTTTGGATTGCAGCGGCGGCATAGTACAGTGTCGGGCCGTGATGATCGTCAGGCTGATACGTATAACGCCCGGTCTCGAGCAGTTTCCCGGTTGTTATAGCTTGATTTGCTTCGTCAGGATGGAATGTACGGTCAAAAATCATCTTCTTTGCATCAATGGTGTGGCAATACGGTTGATGTTCGGATCGTTTTGGAAATGCTGCAATGCAATTTCCGGATTCACCTGATATCCCTTGATAAATGCTTCCTGCGCTTCGCGCGTTCTGCCCATCCTGTCTTTGATTACGGCAATAAGCATCCACGCGTTGGCATCAGAAGGAACGTCCTTGAGGTATTGGTCTATCATCCTCAACGCCTCGGCGCTCATACCTCCTTCGGCGAGAACGAATCCCATTTCGCGTTTCATTCTCGGGTCGATGTTCGGAGGCATTTTCTCCAATGCTCTCTTCATTATGTTGGCGGCGTCTCCGCGCATGCCGCATGGGGTGTAAAGTTGCGCGGCGGTGTAGAGGTGGGAGAAGTTGTCGTTAATATCCTTACGGGAGGTGATTGTCGCAAGCACGTTTAGAGCTGTATTCTGTTTCCCGACTGAGATGTAGCATCTTGCAAGAGTGAGGCAATCGTTGACAGTCGCTCTTTGAGCCTTGTATTTTACAGATAAAACATTGATGTTGTTCATAATGTTTTTAAGGTCGCGAGTGTAAGCGCGCATTCTGTCCGTGCGTTCGTTGTTGGGGTCGACACTATCTGTGTAATTCAAAATGTCGTCAATCGAATCCCACTTTTGCGAGCTCATCAAAATATCTTGAATGTAACGGAAGGAAGCTTCGGGGGATGCGGGATACAAAAGTACGGCCTCGCGATAGGCCTGTTCCGCGTAAGCGAAGTTTCTCGGGTCGGTCGCGCTCATTCTGTGGTACAATCCTGCGATTGCCGCACGGAGTTTAGAGAAGGATTTTTGCGCGGGGAAATCGCGTCTAAAGGATTTGTCGTTAAGAAGGCGGCGGGTATACCAATCCCAGAAATCCATATCGTTGCGAACAGTCGTATCGTTGAGCGGACCCTTGTGGGAGTTGATTTTCATAATGAGTCCATGTGGAGAAAGGTATGGGTACATCCATGGAATCACATACGATTCTTCAATGTAGAAATCGCGGCGAAGTCTTTCGTGATCAAACATCATTTTCGTGAGAACGCCATTGATTTCCATAACGCCGAGCGCGCCCGTCACCTGGACGCGTCCATTTTCAATGCGCAAATCCGCATTCGCCTGACGCTTGCCCGATTGTACTTCGGAGACGTAAATTTCAAACGATTTCGCGCTGTCTTCTTTTGAAGGAATCCAGATTTCATCTCCATACAAGTCGCGCATGACAGACATATAGGTGTCGTCAGCCAATGCGTTTTGAGTAATCAAATATACGTCTGGACGATAGCGGGCTGAATAAATCATGTATGTGGGAACGAAACGCCCCGGGTCTGTGCCGCCGAAAAAGAGCGCGCTTGGCCCCATTGGCTCTGGCCATTGCGGATTTGGAAGAGGCTCTTCGTCAGCAGAAAGTTCATTGCGGATTGCGTTTGCCCCTTCAAGCTGGTAGGCTCCGAACTGCCATCCGAACGTATGCCCGTTTTGTTCGGCCGAACCCATTGCAAAAACCAATTTGTCGTTAGTGTAGTTTTCATAAACCGGGATTGCGCATGTAAGAGCGGCGGCAACGGCAAAAATGACGAAGAGTGTTTTGCGAAGGGATTTGTTTTTGATGAATTTGTCCGTGATGAAGTTTACGACTAAAAGGCCCAGTACAAGCCCGTATCCGATCCAAAGCGAAAACATTCCGTGAGACGAAATGAATTTAACCTTTTGAATGAATCCGTCTTGGATATCTCCTCGCACGTTTGCAAGGGCGACGAGAAGAATGGACATCACGGCAAAGCAGGCGCCAGAGGCGATGAGCCATTGCTGGATTATATTGTCAGTGCCGAATTTGATTTGGACGGGATATGTTTTTTCTTTTTCGACAAGCTTATTGTTGCGGGCGTGCGCAATCATTTTATATACGTGAATGCATTGCTGCGTTATAATCGTGATTACGCCGACGAGAACAATGAGAGCCATAAGAGCAATCAAGTATTTGTCAACACGCCCCCACGGTTCGCCGCCGCGGAATTCCGACTCGACAACCAAAACGGCGGTTATCACGTAAAGAATCGAGGCGGCGTAGATTGCCTTGAATGTAAATACTCTCTTTGCCGTGCGGACAACGAGATTCCAGAATGTAAACGGGATGAGCGCGAGAGTTGCGGCAATAAGCGTGAACTGCATACGCAAGTCTTGGAAGTAAAAGCCCATTTGCGTCACGAATTTTTTCGAGAAAACATCAGTCATTCCGATCGCTTCGTATTGGCCGCGCGTGATAGCGTGTTTAAATCCTTCCCACGTACGCGGATAACCCCAGTTCATCGGTGGATTGCGCAAGTCGGAGACGATAGGCATATAGACATAGAAGCTGATTCCAAGTTCTGCGAAGAACAAGGCTGGCGCGATTGACTTGCCGTTAGGAAGCGTAATCGTTGCAAGCCCTAACAAAATGAAGTTCCACACGCACGGCCAAATGAACCACCAGCTATGTGGATTTGTAAGGCCGTTCATCGCGCCGCGTTTTAGAAGTATGAAAACTGCAAGCTGTACTGATATTACAGGGATTGCGTAGATGATGCCGCGTGGAGTGATGAGGGATATAGCGATGAGAGCGGCGATGCCTGCAAAGAGGATTAAAGTCGGTTTTGTCCAATCGAACGGCTGACCTGTAAAACCTGCCGCATCTGCATACGCTCCGCTGCCAGCGAGGATGAGAGACGATACGCCGCATACGGCCGAGGCAATGATCCAAGGCATGATTTCGCGTGATTTCAGGGATTCCGCCTTTGGGGTAAGCGCTGCGACAAAAGCGCATACGCAAGAGGCGAGAAGAGGGATGGCAATGAAAATGTATTGTCTGGGTTCCATGAGAGGCGCGACAATACTTTCAGTTTGAGTCAGCCACGTTTCAGGCTTGTTGAAAATAACGGATAAGGCCATTAAGGTTATGCCGCTGAAACCTACCGCTCTTGCGACAGCGGCAGGCTTTTCGATATTATTGCCTTTTATCTTTTTCGCTATGAGAGCGGCAACCGGTGCGATGGTAACGAGAATGACACCGAGCCAGACAAGAACGTTGTTTGGACATTCGTTCGTTTTCAAAATAGGCTCAAATTTGTTGATTACATCTGCCGACATGTATTGATTGGCTCGTAGCATGCAGCCTATTTGAAGAATTTGGGCAGTCAAGCCAACGGGAATGAGAATGAGAATGAAGTCGCGAAAAAGGCGGATGTCGCGCAAGAAAATGATGATTGCAAGAGGAACGGCCGCAAGGAGGAGTACTTGGTAGTTCGTTAATCCTAAGCCAAATACGAATGCCGTAAGCCAAAGGATTTTTGCGGAGGGTTTTCGCATCCAACGGTAGGAAAGAAGGAATACCGCCATCAAAAAGAGGGCGTTAAGAGAGTAAATTTCAACGATAGTCGATTGCGACCATTCAACGGGCGAAAACGCAAAAATCAGAGAACCTCCAAGACCGCCGGCAAAGGCCATCAAGGCGTGGCGCTGCGAGCGTTCTTTTTCGTTATAGGAGTTGTCGTCGGAAGAGGGGGCGCTATCGAGCATATCAGAGCCTGAACGCGTAATGAGCATTGCAGTACACCCTGCTGCAAAAGCGCCGAATACTGCGGAAAGGCAGCTTATTGCCCAGGCAGGCGTTGGGTGACCTTGGTACGTGACCCAAGAAAATATCCTACAAAAAATCCAGCTGCATAGCGTCCAAAACGGATAGCCGGGCGGATGTGGAACGCCTAAATGGTCGCCGGCAGTTGCAAGTTCGCCTGAATCTTCCAAACCAACGGACGGTCCAAGAGTGAAGAAATACACTAAAAATGCAATGATTGTAGCAGACCAAAATGCAGTCCAGTCTATCTTCCTAAAAAACGCATTTGGTTTCGATTCTATTGAAAAAAGTTTTTTTAACATAAAATATCCCTCTTTGTTGAATAAATTATTATACCATAATTTGAATGTAGCAATGAAATTATATCATCTTTCTTATATTTTCGGCGGTCGCGGGGCGACCGCCCTACCATTGGAATTGGAAATTGGTATTGGCAACACTGGCACCATTGGCAACATTTTAAAGAACTTGCGGGGCTTGTTCTTTTGGG
>JAGCMU010000036.1 GCA_017646325.1 Kiritimatiellia bacterium | reverse complement strand
TGTTGCATCCGCCTCATTCTTCATTTCAAACATAATGGAGACATATTCAGTTCCATCCAGCGCGTAATCGCGGAAGATAAAATCTCCCTTTGTGCCTCCGGCAACTTCATTATCCTTCTCAAAAGTTGCGTTAGGCAGTGCAAAGCGCATAAACTGGTCATACTGCGTCGAACAGTGCATTTCGAGCGTCTCCCCGACCATTTTCGTGCTCATCTTCGCCTTCATATCCTTATAAAAGGCGATTTGCTCGTTTGCCGATTTAAGTTGCGCCTCGAACTCCGATTTGATTTTCGATATTTCGGAGTCTTTGCGAGCGACTAATGCCTGCTCCTCAACCGCCTTTTCCGCGAGTTTCGCCTTCACCTCGCCATCCTTCTTGGCAATCTCCGCCTTTAACTCGGCGATTTCCGCATCCTTTCCGGCAACGACCATAAGGTCTTCTTTTTCTTTCTCAAGAAGCGCAAGGCGCAACTCTTCATCTTTCTTTTCCATCGCAGCCTTGATGTTGGCGATGTAAAGGTCCTTCTCTTTAAGAGAATCGGCAGCCTCCGAACGCACTTTCACCAATGCCATTTCAGATTTCGCCTCTTCGGTCTTGCGAATTTCCTCAAGACGCTTTTCGACTTCCGCATTGAATTCAACAGTTTTGACCTGTTGCAAAATCAATGAATAATCCGCCTCATCAACGGTGAAAACACTTGAACACTTTGGACATTTTAATTCTTTCATTTTTTGTTCTCCTATTTTGGGGTTATCAATGCTTCTATTATAACATATTTGTTTATACCTTGTCAATGGTAAATACTTACCAAAATGATTTTTTTTAATTTTTCCCTTTGAGGCTCCTAATCGCCTTCTAAATTCGCTTAAATTGTAGGATTAAGATATTCCGGAGCGATTTCCGAAAGAACATTTCCAAGTGCTTTCTTTGCACAGGCAAGCTTTTCTCGAAGCTCTGCAACCGATCTTGCATAGTTACGGCAAGCATTGGCGATTTCTCCTTGTCTCTCTAACGGCATTTCTGGAATCGGAAGGTTTTCGAGATTTTTATAGTTAAGAGTCACAACCGCCGAACCAGCAGAAAAATTCTGCAGATAACGTTGCGCATAATCGCTGTCCAAACAGGCTTTGATAAAGTAAGGATCTGCCCTTCCTTTATCAATGGAGATTACAAGAAGATTGCCATTTGGTAAAACCAGCTTGTCATCAGCCGCCTCAACAACGGCAACCTTGAATCCAGCACCGCTGGCACTAACGCGAGAAACAACAATGTCGCCCGTTTTCGCGCAGTAGGACTTATACTTTTCCGGAATTTCCTTCAGATTCATCAGATTTGAATCTATAACACCGTCGCTGATATTACCTGGAGCAACATAAAGGCAGTCGGTTTCGCTATCGCAGGCAAGGTCATCAAGCTCGTCCGATGGTATCGTCGCACCGCGCTTTGCCTTTGCCGATTTAACAAAGTTACCGAATTTGTCGCTTTTCGTGAACGTTACCGAATCGGCAAACAACTTCTTAACGCTGAGATCACAATCTATAAGCTCCCGATTATCGACCTCTTTGACATAACGAGAAATATCTTTCCCGTCGTCAACATCGGCAAAACCAAGTGCCTGCATAACTATATCAATGTACTCACGAGTGATGACATTATTCCGGCGTCCTTTCTCGTAGAGAGCCCCGGCAGAAACCATCTTTATCGACTTTGACCCCTTCTTGAAAATCACAAGACTAGCGGATACAGCACTATGCTCAAAAATGCGTTCGGGCAGTTCGACAACAGCCTCAATGAGATTACGCTGAATAAAATAACGGCGATACGGCGTAGAAGCAATGCCGGACATCGCCGAAGGAGGAAGAATCACCACGGCCCGTCCGTCATCCTTCATTGCAGCGACCGCACGGGCGGCAAAAAGCCAATCCCCCGCCATCGACCGCGACAACGTCGGAAAATTGCGAAACAACTTATCCTCGATAAACTCTCCTACGCCCTCTGATTCGAGTAATCCACGAACTCCAAAAGGAGGCTCGCAAAACACTTTGTCAAATGTTTCTTCCCAAGTATCTTTGGCAAAAATATCAAAATGCTTAATATCGACATCGGCGTCGCGACACACCGTTCTCATACGAGCTTGGGCAATCGCCGCAAAATCCTTCGTTATTTCATATCCGACAATACGTGAAGCATTATTAAGACTAGCACGATAGACAAAATCACCGACCGAGCAACCAAGATCGCAAACAGATTCACCCTGCTTGATATTGAGAATGTTTGCAACATGCTCAACAACTGGCATTGAACTGCTTAGCCCGTTTTTTCTCCCGCTTTTACAAAGTCGCTCACCATTGACGCGATTCTTAAAATATTGTTCAAGCTCAAATTGAGAAAACATTGTCAATAAATGACGATATTCTTCCCAATGACCACCGATATATTCTATGATTGTTTCACGCAGAAAAGGCGACACCTTGTTTTCTTCTAAAATATCCTTAAGTTCTATCAGTTCGGGGGTATTATGAGCAATATAAAGAGCATACGCCCCAAGAACAACGGAAGTGTTAGGTGATGATGTATACGCCCTTTCCACTTCCATAAGGGTCGACTCAATTTTCTCAATATTCGCTTTTTTTTCTGCCATAACTCTTACTCCTATAAATTATTACATGGTACTAATTATAGCACATTACACCCTACCGCGCAATAGGTAATTATTTACCTTTAAATATTAGAGAGGGGATATGGGGTTGATATGGTGACAGACACCATGTTTTCTACAGTGAATTTAATTCAACACTACGCCAAGAGCAAACATCAAAACTGGTGCGCTTCTGGGACTCTTCTCCTCCATATATAACCTTCTTACGTACATTATCGCCAAATTGCCCGCTAATCCGCTCCATTGTTTTTACCCAATCGCCACTGAACGTCGCACCGCTTTTTATCTCACAAAGCAACGTACCATTTCCGTTTTGCAGCACAATATCAATTTCATTACGGTTTGAATCGCGATAATAGTAAAGGCGCTCTCTACTGCACCGATTTGCAATGCTTTTGAAAAACTCATCGACACTCATTGTCTCAAAAATCGCACCTCTGAGCGGATGCGTCTCCAACTGTGAACTTTCGTTTATTCCGATA
>JAGCMU010000035.1 GCA_017646325.1 Kiritimatiellia bacterium | reverse complement strand
TGCCGTAAACGTCCTGAGATTTCGGACATTCTCAACTTCTCGGATATCGCGCTCAAGATACGTATTCACATAAAACGACAGCACATCCGCAGGATTGAGTTTATCCTCATAAATGCGAGGATAAAAACCCTTCCACATCGCATCGTTAAGCGCCAGCCCCTTCCCTTCCTTGCCAAGCTCTCCAATTGAAAAGGGCAAAAGCGTACACAACGCCGTTCGCCCTGCAAGACTTTGCGAAATACCGCGCATCAACGAAAAATTCTGCGAGCCTGTCAAAATAAATCGCCAATGTCCTCCTATTGAATATACCGTAACTTGTATCTGCGAAAGAAGACTTGGCACCCGCTGTACCTCATCAAGAATAACTTTCTCGTTATCAAAACGAGAAAGAAATGCCACTGGGTCGTTTTGAGCAAACTCCCGCTCGGTTAATGATTCTAAATTAATATACCGATGGTCAGGGAAACAATCCTGAACCACTGTCGTTTTCCCGCTTTGTCTTGGTCCAACAAGCGTGACTACCGGATATGAAGAAGCATAATCGGTAAGTTTTTCTGCTAATACGCGTTTTTTCATGCCTCGTATTATAGCATACCTCAGACGAATTATCTATGCAAATTTTACTTGCTAAGTAAAATTTGCATAGAGCAGTCCCTTCCTCTTAACTCCAATTGATACTATCTACACCAGACACTCTCATTAGAAATTGGCACTCGGCACTCGCTTCGCTCGGCAAGTTCAAAAACGTTGATATGGTGACTTAACACCATATCAACTATTCCCTCTTCCCTCTTTGTGCATACTTGATCAAAAGATTGAGAGCTTTACGATCGAGCTTATGCCCATTGAAATCTTCCATCTCGCAATCACTGCGACCATTATCCATAATGCCGAACTTACCATCAACGTTCCAAAGCGCCCAGCCCCACCCATGCTTATCACACATCTTCAAACTATCTTCTAACCATGCGAGAAATGTCACATGCGGAACTGTGGGCTGATAACAACCGAATTCACCCACGAAAAGGAAGGTCCCGTCGTCAATCGCTTTTTTCCACGCACTAACGTAGTTTTTTTCAAGCCATTCCAAGCCGTTTGTATAGCCAGCCGGCGGCCAGGGTGGGCATGCCTTAGGATATTTTCGATTTAAAACCTTGTAATGCGTGACAGAATGGGGCGAATAGCAGTGGATGGATTCTCCTGATGCGCCATCGAACGGGTGAAGCTCCATCACAGGCTTATTTCCCCATTCCCAACCGTCAGACATGATAAAACGATCTTTGTCGACAGCACGAATGGCGACAAATGCAGAGCGGGCGACGGCGGCATAATTCGATGGCGTCGCACCATAAGGGCGTACGGGAGCTGGTTCATTGACCAAGTCAAAAGACAGCTCCTCGTTCGGAATTCCTTTATATCGTTTCGCAAGAGTGCTCCAGAGATTTGTAAAAGCCACAAGAGGCTCCTTGTCCTTAAATAACGACTGGGGCTCTTCTGGTGGATTACAACAATATCCAGGGGCTCGATGAAAGTTAATCTGAACGTGAATATTGTGCTTTTTACCATACGCAACGGCATCATCAAGCTTCTTGAGCTGCGATTCCTTGATCTTCATCCAGTCATCGTCCTCGACGAAAAAGCGGTAGTCAAGCGGAAGGCGAACAAAATTAAAACCCCAGTCCTGCAACCATATAAAGTGATCCTCCGGAAAGTAACCATGGATTCGCTTATCACCATTTTCCATTTTTGTTTTGCAGAACATTCCGAGCAGATTAAAACCGAACCACGACTCCCGCGGACGCCAATAGGCTGTATCGGGCGATTGCTTTTTCAATAAGGAGGGATTCGAATCTTCAATAACCGCACATCCAATTAACAACGCCATCATAAAACATGCGATTGCTTTTTTCATTTTTTTATCTCCTGTTAATTATCTTGCCATAGCATTTACGTGTGAAGGTATGATATCACAAATACGTCTTGCGTGTCTACCCGTTGTCGATATGGCGTCTGTCACCATATCAATATTAACGAATAACGAATAGTGAAGAGTGAAAAGTTGCGGTAATTTTTTTTATTTTTTTATTGTGTTGATATGGTGACAGACACGATGTCAACAGGAATGATGAATGAATGATGAATAATGAAGAATTTTGGCGAATCTCGTCGTATTTTTAAAACTTTGCGAACTTTGTGAACTTTACGTGAGGTAAAATAAAATGTTTCGGGGTTACCGCAATCCCGCGGCGCGTGAGGACAAGCGCCCTCCCGTTCGCAACCTCGTGTCTGTCACCATATCAACGAAACAGTTCAAATTGCGTGGCGCCTTAATGCTTCGGCAAGGCTTCTTGCTACCGATGTAAATCCATCACGCCTTAACCGTCTTCGCGAAAACTTAAAACGCCTTCGCCTTGATTGGGTTCAAACCTGCAGCGTTCCACCAGAAAACACTCTTTTCGATCGTGTCCTTGCGGACGTACCTTGCTCTAATACAGGTATCTTCCGCCGCCATCCTGACGCGCGTTGGCGCTAGTCGGTTGAAAGCCTTAAAGAACTTGCAATTCTTCAAGAATCGATTTTAGAAAATGCGGCGTCTCACGTTGCGCCTGGTGGAATTCTCGTTTATTCAACTTGCTCAAACGAGCCTGAAGAAAACCAAGAACGAGTAGAAGCGTTTTTAGCAAAACATCCCGAATTCACCGAACTTTCTCGCAAAGAATCAATTCCCTTTGAAACCGGTCACGACGGCGCATTCGCTTGCGCGATGCAAAAACGCCAGTAAATCGTTTTTGATATTTTATATCTTGCGCAGAAAGCTCAGATTCATAGAAGTCATAGTGTAGCATATACTTAAAAAGTGAAAATATGTCACATCGCGACTCTGCTTTGTTTCTTCCCGATGTGACAATTTGTCACTAATTTCATTCTGTCTAGCGGTTTTTTCACTTGGCACGGTGTTTGCTACCTTTTTTGTGGCAGCATTAAGGCTCGCCAAAAAAAGGAAAGGAAAAACAAAATGAACACAGATACAATGAAATACGGAATGATTGCGGCAATGGCAGGCTTGGCGGGATGCGGTGATCTTCAAGCTACCGGTTCGCAGAATGTCCCCGCAATCGTAAACGAAAAGGAAACCGTCGTAACCAACGCCAACGGAACCATCACTAGAACTAAGCGTTCGGAGCGCGAAATAAAAGATGCAAACGGCAATGTCATCGGGCATGAGACAAGCGTTTATTCCGAAACGCTTCCCACCGAAGATACTGCTACGCAGAGCAAGAACGCAGTTAAAGACTCCTTGGATAAAACTGCTGGGCCAGAAGCCCTGCCCGAAAAGGTAGGGCCAAAAGCTGCGAACGATTCGTTCCTCGGGCTCAAGTTCGGTGAAACTCCTGCAGGTGCAGACAAGGCGGAAGATGTTCCTGGTGAGAGCGCACTTAAGATGATTAAGTTCACTCCAGAGAAGAAACTCAATGGGTTTGACGATTACTATGCCTTTGTTTCGCCCAAAACCCACAAGCTTGTAAAGGTGTGCGCTTGCGCCAAAAAGGAAGTCGAGCCAGATTCGTTTGGACGTCGGCATTATCTCGTTGAAGCGCTTGAGCGTCGTTACTCCACGACAGCGCGCCTTGCCAGCTGGATTCGCCCGCTTTACGTGCTTGACATCGCGCCGGGTAGAGGGGTGTCTATCTGTCTTGCCGACGCTTCCGACGATTACGAAACGGTAATTACGGCATGGGACGATGAGGCTGCCCACTTGGCCGCCTCCGAATTGCGCGAAATACGTGATGAGGCGTTTCGCAAGGCGCTTGAAAACCGCTCAAAAGCCGTCAAAGAGGCTCAAGGCGCGTTTTAAAGCAATATAAACCTGGTAATTACGAACATAAAAAAGGCGGTGTTCGATAAAATTCGAATGCCGCCTTTTTTAATCGCGATTAAGTACCAGATACATTATTTTCCCTCTTCCCTATTCCC
>JAGCMU010000034.1 GCA_017646325.1 Kiritimatiellia bacterium | reverse complement strand
GTGGACCCGCCGGGACTTGAACCCGGGACCCTAAGATTCTAAGTCTTATGCTCTAACCAACTGAGCTACGGGTCCTTAACTTGGCGCCCCAGGCAGGACTCGAACCTGCTACCCACTGCTTAGAAGGCAGTTGCTCTGTCCAGATGAGCTACTGGGGCACAAATAAAGTTCATATATAATACCAAAACCCAATACGAAATTCAACTGCAATTATTTTACTTCAAAAAAGAAAGAAGATGTTCGTCACGTTTTTTATAATCAAGAACCGATTATTTTTTCAAGCGCTTCTTTGCCGACACCTTTAAGAAGTATCCGTTTTGTTTTCGATGTTTCACCTGACTTAAATACAACACTTGATTTTGAAAGGTTAAACTCGTCAGCTAAAACTTCAATCAATTCTTTATTCGCTTTCCCGTCGACCGGTGCGCTTTTTATACGAACCTTAACAGCATCATCTCCCCAAAGCCCGTCAATGCCTGCTTTTGAAGAACGCGGCGCAGCACGCACACTTAAAACAATTCCCTCTTGTGTTTGAGTATAAAACATAACTATCTCTTTTTAGGCAATGCTCTTACTATACTCCATCCGATAACGGGTAACACCAGGGAGATCCAAAAACCGAATTTCCCTCTTCCGTTCTTCAACCCCATAATACTTCCTATAAGTCCGCTGATGAGAAAGAGCACGAGTATTGAAACTAATTTATGAGCCATTCTTTTTCCTCTTCAAAAACTCTTTCAATCCTTTTAGGCGCAATTTGCACGCAGGACATTTTTTACATCCGTCCCCTGGTATGCCGTTGTAACACGTCAATGTCTTTTCACGGATCAAATCAAATATACCAAGTTTTTCTGCAAGAGCCCACTCATCCGCTTTCGTCATTTTTATGAATGGAGTTTTTATTGTTATTGGATAATCAAGAGCTAATCGGATTGCTTTTTGCTGTGCGCGGATAAAACTCAAGCGGCAATCAGGATATCCAGAAAAATCAACTTCAGACACCCCTGTGTAAATTATTTTAGCTCCCAATGTTTTCGCCCACACTGATGCCGCAAGAAGGAAAAACGCATTGCGCCCTTCCACTACCGTATTGGGAGTTTTTGCACCCTTCTTTTTTTCAATCGCGATGGAAGAATCCATCAAAGAATTTGTAGTAAGCAAAGAATAAAAATCAAGAGGTATTATTTTATGTTCTTTTACGCCGAAAAATTTAACCAAAGATTTTGCAAATTTAGTTTCTGCTTTATGACGCTGTCCATACTCGAAAGTAATTGCAGCGACATTTTCTGCGCCGTATTTGTCAATGGCAAGCTTTAGACAAGTCGCGGAATCCTGTCCTCCGCTCAACACCACAACAGCATCAATCTTCGGCATGTTCCTCTCTCCATTCTTTCCCCTTTGAATTTCTACGCTCGATACCTTCGCGCGGCTCATCTTCAGGGGCGACTTTCATTGGTTCAAGCGGAGGATCGTCTACATCTAATGCAGTCCATGCCGCTGAAAAAATCGGCAACCCCTGACCGCGGAAAAGAGTTTCGAATTCCGTCCACTCTTCTTCCCCTCTTACCATAGGCTCGACTCTTTTATATCGAGGAGCAAGACCTTTCGCTTTGCGTTCAGCCTCGTCTGCTTCAAAGCACTCTTCAACAGTATGAAAATATTCTTCATGATCAGTTGAAAACTGAAGAGTTCCTCCAATTTCCAAACGTTGCCAAAGAGCGTTTAAAAACAACGGTCCGAACAATCTGTGCGAATGATGTTTTTTCTTCGGCCAAGGATCCGGGAAAAACACATACACAGTGCGGGCATGATGGAGCGGGAGCAAATACCAAAACGTATACAATGCTTCAAGGCGAAGAATGTGCGCGTTTTTCAATCCTGCTCTACGCACTTTTCCATCAAACGATTGCACGCGGCTCAACATCCGTTCAATCCCTAAAAACTCACAATCGGGATTTTTTGCGGCGCGCGACGTAAGAAAACGCCCCTTCCCGCACCCTACTTCAATTTCAAGCGGACGGGACAAATCGTATATCGCAGGACAATCAAGCGCTTTACAAGGATCTGCAACTTGAATCCGACAGCTGGGCGGCAATTCCTTACGCATTTTCAATCCCCAAAACTTTTAAAAAATCCTCTGGCGGAGGAATTGGTCTGAATGTAGTCGTTGAAACGAAGCAATGACGTGTAAAGCCAGAAACGAGCAACTCTCCGTTCACTCTGACCTCGCAAGAAATTTCTATACGAACGCCCTTTTGAGAACTGCACCATGCCGTCACCTCAAGCAAATCATCGTAACGGGCGGGCTTGCGGTAATCAACCTCTGCATGAACTACAGGAAGCATCCACCCCTCTTTTTCGCATTGCTTGTATGTATAGCCGCACTCTCTCATAAGCTCATTGCGGGCACGCTCGAAAATTGTGAGATAATTGGCGTAATACACAACGCCCATCTGATCCGTATCCGCATACGGAACTCTATACGTCATTGCTACCTTTTTCATCTTGCCTTACTTCCAATTTTTCTTCTTCGAAATCTCTTTGATTTTTTCGCTAAGCGCGCACTTTTCAAACACCTTGTTTCTAAGAAGAGTTACGGTTGCTCTTTGCAACGCCATGATTTTTCCCTTTTGAGAATCAAGCATCGCATCGTCCCACTTTTCCATATTTGCGATATATCCACTTACAATCTTTTTGCACGCTTCAAGATATTCAGGAGTCTTATAATACGAAACGACTTCAAAGATATTCTGAACCATGTCGTAATCACACTTGTTCGTATCGACCTTTTTGAAAAGCTCCGCGGCGAGCTTTTGACGCAACGCCAAAACATCCGCCTCCTTCGTTCCCGGGCCGCCGCTTACAGTATCGGCATAACGAGAAGGAATTTCGCGAATCCAAATATTGCGAAAGCGTACAGGATTTCCGTGGTCTTGCAATTTCAACGGAAGGCGCGTTGCGTGTGGCTTGAGCGGACGGCGGAATCTATGTGTCGTCAATCCTTCCATTTCCCAATGGTCCTGCGTCAATACGCCATTATGGAAAACAGTGATCGAGCCAGGGTGAATCATTTTATCACCTTCCCAAATCGGCTGATGGAAAACAATATCATACGTCTGCCATTCGCCAGGTGCGCGACAGGCGTTTACGAGCGGCGGAATTTCTGCATACACTGCCGAAGCTTGTCCATCCGCGCAAACTGGATTTGGATTTGGGGATTTTGACGGATCTGTTTCATACGAATCCAAAACCTGAACCTCGTAATTTCCCATGAGAAACACACCAGAGTTTCCACGCCCTTGCCCATAGCCTACAATTTCAGTAGGGGCAGCCCATTCAATATGGAGTTGGCAATCTCCAAAAGACTGCTTCGTCATCAAATACCCCGCCCCTTTCACGGGCATCATCGTCCCGTCGACAAATTTCCACGTATTTGTTGACGGTTTGCCTGCTGAACACCAATTCTTTTCAAACGTAGCCTCCGAGCCGTCAAAAAGTATTACTGCATCACTTGGTGCCTGTCCTGGATTTGCAGTGATTTTTACAGGATTTGGTCTGTTGTTATCGTGTACCGCCCACGCATGTCTTGCATCTGCAGTGTCTCCATAAACGCCAGCCATCAAAGACGCAGAGAAACAGATTCCTGCCGCCGAAATAAATATTTTTTTCATTTTCTTTTCACCTTTCAAATTCTTTAATCAATAAATTTCTTTCGTTGTATCGTAACATAAGAGAAGATTACGAGTCAACTTAAAACCCTTTTTTCCCATTGAGACGCTTCTCTATCAATATGGAACTCACGACAAAAACCAAACCTATGACGAGCAATATAGAAGAAATTGTCTGCCCGATCGACAACACTCCTACTCCTGCCCGAGGGTCGCCGCGCAAACATTCCAAACCGAAACGGATTAGTGCATACAAAGAAAGATACGCGCCCGTAATTAAGCCTTGATACTTTTGACCAAACTTTTTATAGAGGAAAAAGAGCACTATAAAGAGCAATAATACACTTATTGACTCAAAAAGCTGTGTCGGCAGAACAGGCAACGATTCCGTGGCTCTTGACTCAATCAACTTTTGGGAAACCTGCTCGTGCCAGGCGGGAGAGCCGGCAGGAAAGGAAATTGCACACGCACAATCGGAAACCTTCCCGTAACAGCATCCAAAAAAGAAACATCCGATTCTGCCAAACGCATGCCCCAAAGGAATAACTACCGCCATCATATCGGCAAACTTGACAATCGGTTCTTTTTTACACTTGCACCAAATTAAAAATGTAAGAATTGAAAGAATCAATCCGCCGTAAAACATAAGCCCGCCCTGATCTACACGAATTATCAGTTCAGGATGAGAAGCAAATTCCTTCTGCCAATGTTCTATCACATATGCAATACGAGAGCCGACAATTCCCGAAACCATCATCAAAATGAGAAGATTGGAAAATGAGTCCGGCGACTTCCCAGCCTTTTTCGCAAAATACGACAACACTTGCCATGCGGCCAAAAAACCGAGAGCCATACAAAGCCCGTAAGTTTTCAGCGTAATTGGACCTATTGAAAATAATTCTGGAAACATCACAAACCTTTCAGTATTTTTATCGCCGCTTTCGTCGGCGCGGAATTGGTTTGAGTTACCCACCATCCTTCACCGCGTTGCAGCGAGATAAAATGAAGTGCAATTTGAGTACGATTTTTTTTATTCGTCATCGAGAACACATTTTGCGCAAGATGCGTAACGTTCGTTACCTGATTTGTGGAAACGACAAAAACATCGCCTGGGACGTTTTTATTCTTTTCCAACCATCGCACCCCCATGTAAACGGCGTGATCAACTTCGTTTTGTATGCTTGGCTCTAATTCCGCGTCCGCCGATGGAAGAGGATTTAGTGAAAACATCGTCGCGAAAAGGAATGGAATAATTTTTAACATCTAAACAATCCAACCTTCTTCACATAACGAGTTTGGCAATCTCTTCACTTGACAAATCTCGCCACTCTCCGGGCATTAAATTCTCATCGAGACAGAGCTTTCCGATTTGAATACGCTTTAACCCCGTAACGACGAGTCGTGCCGCCGAACACATATATCTGATTTGACGCTTACGCCCTTCACGCAAATAAAATTTAAGCAAGTGGACATTATTTCTTCCTACCCGCAACAATTCCACTCTGCAAGGCTGTATTTGATAACCGTTTATGACTAATGGCGAACGAAGGATATCTAACTTATCATCACTCCAACGCCCGGCAGCTTTTACTAAATAAATTTTCTCATGCTCATAACGCGGATGCGTCAAGCGCAAAGTCAAATCACCATCGTTAGACATCAATATAAGGCCTTCGGAATCTTTATCCAAACGCCCCACGGGAACTAAACGCTCCTTTATCTTTCCACGAATTAAATCAGCAAGAGTTTCGCCGCCAAAGGGATCGTTCATCGTTGACAACACTCCCATTGGTTTGTACATCATAATCGTACGCGTCTTTTCTTCGGAAGAAACAGGATTGCCGTCTACGACAATCTCCACTTTCGCAGGATCAAAACGTGCGCCTGGTTCAGTTACCACCTTGCCGTTTACAGTAACGCGCCCTTCCTCAATAATTACTGCGGAGTGACGGCGCGACGCCACTCCTGCGTGAGAGAGAATATTTTGTAAACGCTCTTCCATCACTCGTTATTTCTTTGGAACTTCGCGATATTCCTTCACCATCTTTTGATAGGCAGGAGAATCGACAAATCCGCAACACTTAAACTCTGGGCAAAAACCGCGATACACGCATTCCGGAACACAGCAAGACGCAAGCTCTGGCTCCTTCTTCGCAATTTCATCGACAACCATCTTCCATGCTGCACGCGTCTCGGGAGATGCCTGCATACAAAGACGGCGTCGGGAAATAAACATGATCTCGGCCGCATTTGCCATACACTCGTGTTCCACGGGAGAATCCTGACGCTGAGATGTGCGGTCGGTACCGGTACGATCCGTACGCTGCGTACTCACAAAATGTTCAATCCCGAATTTATGGCGGACAAAATGCACACTCACCCAATAAGGAAGATTTGACCACTTCCAGCTTACAAACAACTTGCGAATCGGGGAATGTTCTGAAAGGAGAATCCTCTTCTTCCACGCTGAAGAAGGTTCTTTCTGCCCTTCCGGCATCCTGATTGTCGTACGAGCCGCATCAGCCACGTTGCGCCATGTTCCGATAATTTCCAGGAATTTTATCTTCAATGAATCTTCAGCCATTTTACACCTCTAAAATTATGCCAATTCCTTCGCAAGCTTTTCTATCTGTTCGCGGGAAATAGAATTAATTGATGCATTGATTGTAACTTGGTTTTCGGCAAACTCAATATTTTTAGCTTTTTCAAGCATTGCCTTCATGTGCTTTGCGGCAACTGGCATCCACGTTCCGTTTTCAACAAACGCAATTTTGCGCGATTGGAAATTGTGCTCAAGAAGCGTATTGATGAAAGTTTGCATAAATGGGAATATGCCATTGTTGTAAGTGGTTGTCGCCAAAACAATTTTCCCGTATCGGAAGGCGTCTTCAACGGCTTCGGCCATATCATCGCGAGCAAGATCCATCACAGACACTTTTGGAGCGCCGTTTGCGAGAAGTTCTTTTTCAAGAAGTTTTACCGCTTCACGAGTATTGCCGTACACGGACGTGTATGCGATAAGAACACCTGGCGATTCCACTTTATAACTCGACCAAATATCATATTTGTTTATATAATGACCAAGGTTTTCCGTGAGAACAGGCCCATGTAATGGACAAATGATGTTGATGTCGAGAGACGAAGCCTTTTTGAGAAGAGCTTGTACTTGCGGGCCGTATTTACCCACAATACCAATGTAATAACGGCGAGCCTCGCAATCCCAATTGCCGTCGTAAACGTCATTTGCACCAAACTTGCCAAAGCCGTCGGCGGAAAAAAGGACCTTGTCAGTTGAATCGTACGTCACAATAACTTCAGGCCAATGAACCATTGGGGCGGCTACGAAATGAAGCTTGTGCTTGCCAAGATCAAGCGTATCGCCTTCTTTGATAACGATACGACGGTCTTCAAATTCAGTGCCGAAATATTTTCTCATCATCCCAAAGGCCTGTTGCGACGACACAATTTTCGTACGCGGACAAAGCTCGAGAAATTTTGCAATGCAAGCCGAATGGTCCGGCTCCATGTGCTGAACTATAAGATAATCAGGTTGGCGATCGCCGATTTCCTGCCCCATCTTCTTAATCCAATCAAAATAAAACTTTTGATCGACAGTATCCATCACGGCAATCTTGGAATCCTTGATAATGTAGGAATTGTAAGAAATGCCCTCCGGAATCACATACTGTCCTTCAAAAAGATCGGTTACGTGATCATCAACACCAATGTATTTTATATCGTTAGTAACTTTCATTTTTTCTCCCGCAAGAAAATTCAGCCGTTATTTTTTGCGTAAGAGGCAAGCCCACCTGCGGCAATCAAATCTTGCATGAATGGAGGAAATGGCTCAGCGTAAAAAGTCGCGCCCGTAGTGACATCAGTAATTGCACCCGTATCAAAATCGACACTGACTTCATGCCCCGCTTCAATGGCCGTCGCCGCTTCAGGACATTCAAGAATAGGCAAACCGATATTCAAAGCGTTGCGGTAGAAAATACG
>JAGCMU010000033.1 GCA_017646325.1 Kiritimatiellia bacterium | reverse complement strand
TTTAATTCCGCACCCTGAAAAGGAAAGGTTGTGCAACGAAGGCAATTCAACGACCCAATCAGGAATTTCAGTAATGGCAAAATTGCCATCAAGACTGATGTCCTCCAAAAGCTGCATACCCTTCAAGCATTCAGGGACTTCCTTCATTCTATTGTTTTTCAAGTAAATACGCTGCAAGGAAGCCATTGCGGAAATTGATTGCGGCAAATCCTTAAGACGGTTTCCATTCAAGCGCAACCAACGGATATTCGTCAAAGGTGCGAGATTTTCTCCAAGAGTTACGAGCCTGTTGCCGTCAAGATTCAAATATTCAAGTCCTTTGAGATTTGCAAGATCGGCAGGAAGCGTTTCAAGTTCATTGTAGGCAAAATACAACTGTTTTAAATTCGTCAATTTGAAGACGGCCGACGGAATCGCTTTATATCTCAATTCGGAAAGATCCAAAACCTTCAAGGAAGGAAGGTCTGACAAATCAGCCTCTTTAACGGCAGTCTTTGACCCGCGAAGATATAAGCGTACGACCTCCGCGCGATTCGTCTTTGAAAGCTGCTCAACAGAAGATACCGTTGGAACATCTTCTGGCTTATTCTTATTATCAAAGCAGCCAGAAAAAGCTAAACAGGCGATAAAAGCAAAAATAACATTTTTATTCATTTGAAAACCTCTCAAAAAGTGGTGGGCACGGAGGGACTCGAACCCTCACGCCGAAGGCATTGGAACCTAAATCCAACGTGTATACCAATTTCACCACGTGCCCAAATATCCTAATATTGTACCAAAAATACTTACGAGTTTATACCTCAAAGTATTTCATTTTAAATTAGTCGGCAAGCCGTCCTCGGTCAAACCTTCAGGCAGCGGTATTGGGTCAAGCCCACGCTCCTCCAAACGCAAATTGACGCCCTTCCAAACATCGTAACGGAACGAAGCAGGAGCCCGGTCGACACGCTCCTGACAAAGCCTGCGGAATTCAATTCCCTCTTCTTCCGAAATCACGTATCTGTTTCGCGAAATTCCATCTGCGAAAACGACAAATCTCAGCCACATGAAAATAGAAAGCGAAACAGATAAAAACAACGCTATAAAATACGCCCACGGACGCCAGTTCCACGGATCGTTTCCTATAACACGATAAGGACGAATACCGTTTTTGCGAAGCTTTGTGTATGCCTCGGCCCTATCTCGAGCTTCAATTTCTCCCTCGAGATTTTGATTGTTCTTATCTTGATATAGATACTTAAATTTCAAATCTTAAAACACCTTTTATTTTTAGCGGACGAAATAATTATATCAAAACTTTTTCATTTGCGTTTCAACGCACAGGCAAAAGCACCGTCGTACCCTGTTTCAAAAGGAATGGACTCCCTCTTTTCAAGCATGGAAAATTCAGGATGTTTTTCAAGAAAAGCTTTTATACGCTCTTCGTTTTCTTCTATTTCGTTTGAACAAGTTGAATAAACCAAGATACCGCCGGGAAGAACATGCCTTGAAGAATCTTCTAAAATTTTCATCTGGAGTTTTTCAAGATCTGCGAACATTTCGCACGACCAACGCCAGCGGGCATCCGGACGGCGACGAAACACTCCGGAATTTGAACACGGAGCATCTACTAATACGCGATCAAACATTTCCCCTTCTTTTATGCGGCGTACGACTTCCACCCAATCAAGCTTCACTCGCTTCAAATTTTCACGCAAACGCTCTAAACGCAAAGGATTCACCTCCATTGCGATAAGACGCGAATTTTCCCTGTTCAACCGCCAGGCTGTTTGAATCGTTTTTCCGCCAGGAGCCGCGCAATAATCAAGAACCTTGAGACCTGGTTTTACATCAAGCAGTTCCACCGCATGCGCCGTAGCGGGATCTTGCACTATAAAATGACCTTGTTTATATCCCTCTTGAGCGGTAACCTTTTGACCGTGCGGCAATTCCACAAACGCTTCGCTTTTGATGTTTGGATTATACGCCAAATAAGTTGAGGCCGGGGTATTGTGCCACTTGGCCATTTTTTCCGCGCCTTCTTCTCCGAAGCGTTCTATCCAACGGTTGACTATTTGGTTTGGATAACTTTCCCTCTCCGCTAAGGGTGCGTTTTCAAGGCGTTCTTTTACGGAATCCAAATTACGGAGCAAACTTCTCAATACGCCATTTACAACACGGGCGATTGAAGGATTCGAACACATCTTCGCGGCGTTTACAGTTTCATAGACAGCTGCAAACTCTTTCACGGACGGCATATACAAGATCTGAGCAGCGCCAACGAGTAGCAACGCTTCCATTTCACCTTTCGGCCACTTTGGAACGAATTCACCGAGAATCGTACGAAGAGGACGGAAACGGCGAACTGTCGTATAAACCAAATCTTGTATGAATGAGCGATCGACATTGCTGTCCTGCGGCAACATATCGGAAGGGAATTCCTTCGTTAAAATCCAACGGGAAACAATGAAGGCGGCAAGGCGCCGTGAATTGTCGCGATGCTCTCTCATGCCTCGGCAATCGCCTCAATCTCAAGCTTTACGTCTTTTGGCAGACGTGCAACCTGAACGCAAGAGCGTGCAGGTTTCGTGTCGCCGAACAATTCGGAATAAACGCCGTTGATTGCAGCAAAGTCATTCATATCAGAAATAAACACAGTCGTCTTCACAACCTTTGACAAGGAAGAGCCGGCAGCTTCAAGAACATTGGAAAGATTCTTTATAACCTGACGAGTCTGATCTTCTACGGTTATGGCGACAACATCGTTTACTGCTGGGTCAATTGGAATTTGACCTGAACAAAAAATGAAATTTCCAACCTTCAATGCCTGAGAGTAAGGCCCCAATGCCTTTGGAGCGTTTTCCGTCGAAATTACTTGTGCCATTC
>JAGCMU010000032.1 GCA_017646325.1 Kiritimatiellia bacterium | reverse complement strand
TGCAAATGTCCTTTGAGAGTCGACTTGCAGCAACTTTCTGAACTTGCGTTTAGTTTTGGACACAACGCCAAGATCGCAAAAATTCGTGACACCTAAACTTTGCCCTCCTACATGTCATCCAACGACAATGCAAGAAACTGCGGATTGATGCACTTCCATTTCCCAGAAGCCTTGACGAAAGCATCATACTTCGACTTTATATAGTCAAGATCGATACGCGACTTAACACGCTTCACTTCACAAACCGCATATGTATCGTCTAGCTCGTTTTCTGCAAGAAGATCAATTTCGTTCTCACCCTTTCGATCCCACCATGAACCAAGTCGCGTCCATTTACCGGATTCGATGAATAGCTCTCGAAAATACCGCTCCAACGCAAAACCACTGAATACATCATAATCACGACGAATAATCTCGCGCAAGCGATCATATCCTTTTATTTCAAGCAGATAACCATACTTAAAAATAAAACGAAACCAGAAGACGAAAAAACTATCCGATAAGCAATAGCGCACACTCTTTGCCGAAGAGGCTGCGAAAAGCGGCTGTTTTTTAGAAATTATGGCATAATCGCTCTCAAGGCGTGTTAAAAATCCGCCTGCATCGCGCCCAATCGCTTGGGTTATTTCATTGCGAGTCGTACGCCCCGAAGCAATTGCCGAAAGGATGGAAAAATAAGAGCCATACTCTTTGCCGAATTCGTCAACCAATACGGCACGCCCTTCGTCTATGAACGGAGAATCTTCACGAACGATGAAATCAATCATCTTGTCTCTTGTGACCGCACCGGCATCAATCAACATCTCTACATACTTCGCTACGCCGCCAGTAAACGCCCATAAAGCCAACAAATCCTCATTAGAATACCCAGGCGAATACTCATTGAGTATCTCCTTCAATACAGACACACGAAACGGATCAATCTTAATAAAAGCGGTTTCGCGCCCGTAAAGTGCAGCCTTTTTGCTCTTGAATATTTTTTGTATAAGCGTATAGACCGAACCTGAAACAATAAGGTTTATTTTTGCGTTATCTTTATGCAGATCCCAGATTTTTTGGATTCCACTGAATACAGACGGATTGACTTTAATAAACTCCTGAAATTCATCAATTACCACAGTTATCGGCTTCTTCGACGCAAAACGCATAATCTCTTCAAAAATATGTGTAAAACGATTTGGTTCGCCGTAAATCACCATCCCAAGCTGCGATTCAAGTTCTTCCTTAAATGTCTGGCAAAGATCTTTCTCGCTCTTTCGTTCAACGAAAAGATAGGCAAAATCACTCTTTGGGAAAGCACGCATTAAAAGCGACGTCTTCCCTACGCGCCGCCGGCCTGTAAGTACCGTAAACTGCGCATTATCGCGGCTTCGCCTCCCGATATCGGCAAGCAATTCAAGTTCGTGCGCTCTATCAAAAAATTTCATTTACTTTATCTCCCGACAAAAGAAACAGCTGTTTCCGAAACAGTCGTTTCTTTTGCGGGTTATTATATCATAACAACCAACTTATGCACAAACATCGTGATAAGAGACACACCGCCATCAGATCACAACAAGTGTAATCCTCTATAGAAAAGCGAGAACCTCTATCGCTGCCGTCCGAAGAAAATGCGTCTTAGTGTATAGCGAAACCCATGCCTCTACCGATATCAAATGAAGCATGGGCTTAGCGCCATCAAGCGAACGGAATCAAGCTCACCAACTGACACGTC
>JAGCMU010000031.1 GCA_017646325.1 Kiritimatiellia bacterium | reverse complement strand
TTTGCGCTACTCTTCTTTCATACGGTGATTCTCCCAAGAAAACCGTATGGATGAATGAGGATAACCAGCATTTCTACGATGGAAAATACCATGGAGATGAGGATATGACGGTAGAAGGGTGTCGCAAGCTTGTCGACACCTATGCCCGTACCGGCACGATTACCGGTATACTCTTTTGCGTCAACATGCAGCGCGCTCTTTACGATTCAAACGTGTGGGAGCGATTCAAGGATCAGCCTACCGATTATTCGTATCAGCGTCATTTGCGCCTTCTTTCCGATCGCGGTGTTGATCAATTTGCAACGTGGCTTCAGCGTTGTAAAGAATTGGGCATCGCAGGATGGCTCACGATGCGTATGAATGATGCACACGGTCTGGAAGAGGTAGCGTTTAATCTACCTCTTCCAGAACACCTGACTGTTACTTTGTGGCCGTCAGAAATGTGGCGTAAGCATCCGGAGTGGCGTCGCGCTCCATACCGTCAGGAGCGCAGCTGGGAAGGTGCGTACAACTATTTGATTCCAGAAGTTTTCGAACACCATCTGAAACTCGTTCGGGAAATTTTCTCAAAATGGGATATGGACGGATTTGAATGCGACTGGATGCGTTGGGCTATGCACTTTCCTCCAGGCAGCGAATACGAGGGGCGCAAGGCTCTTACGCGTTTCGTAAAAGAAGTCCGCAAGATTGCAGACGAGGCCGAAAAGAGAGTTGGACACAAAATTAAGTTAGGTCATCGCGTGCCTACCGATCCAGAAACGTGTCTTCGTTTTGGATACGATGTCGCCGCGTGGTCTGACGCAGGATGTGTCGATATGCTTACTCTTGCAGGTTTTGGCAATAACGTGCCGAACGACGTTCCGATTGAATTGTGGCGCCGAATTTTAAAGAAGGGTACTCACATTAACTGCGGAACATCTCCAGGGAAAAGCTCCTGCTTGTACAATCTCGTTTCGGGCGATGATTTGTTGCGTGGCGGTGCCGCTTCTTATTGGGCGTGCGGAACGGATGGCCTTTATCTCTTCAATGAATGTTATCGCGAGCCTCATAGACTTGATACGCTTGAGTCGTATTTGAAGGATATTTGTTCTGCAAAGAAACTCACAACCGTGAAGCGCCGCTACGCTGTCGATTCGATTTGCGCAATGCCTGGATATTCCGCAAGACGAATGTTCCCGTGTCCGCTCGGCATCAGATTCGAAGGGTATGTGATTGACAGAATGTCCCGCAATATCACGTTGCGTTTGACGACAGGTCCAGTAAACAAGGATTCTACATGCACTCTTTCCATCGCATTTGATGATAAGACGGATGAAAAATCCTTAAAGGAAATCGAGGTGCGGATGAATACGCAAAAATGCAAATTCAAAAACCGCATCGATCTCGATTTGAACCGTGTCGATCAGAAAAAGGCTTGGGTCAAATTGAAAGATTGGCCAAGAGATGCAAAAACCGTTCTCCAGTACACCGTTCCTGCAGAAGTTATTCATGAGCGTGAAAACGCAATTGAAATTTTGCCTCCTCACGGAGCAAAAGGAAATATCATCTGGACTGATTTGATGGTGGAATAATGGACGGTTTTTTCGCTTGCAAAAATTCCGTAATTTTGGCATAATTTTCCAGTAAATTTCAAAAAAATAAAAGGAGAAATAATAAATGAAATTGACTAAAAAAGGCTTTACTCTCGTTGAGTTGCTCGTTGTTATCGGTATTCTCGGTATCTTGATGGGTGCTCTCTTCCCGGCAATTACTTCCGCTATGATCAAGGCAAACATGTCTGCCTGCTCAATGCGCGGCCGTAACTTGTTCGTTGCAATCACATCGGCTAACACCGAACGTGAAGCTGCAGGTCTTGGCTCTGTATGGCCACGCACTCAAGCTGCTGAAGCAGGTGCTGCAGGTGGCGACAAGGATATCTCTGAAAACGGGTATTCAAGCGCATACATGTATTTCAACGATTTGTTCGACGTCAAGGATATGAACAAGCCTGAAGAATGGTCTCCATTCGTAACGGGTGTTGATTTGACCTGCCTTTCAGGTGCTGGTGTTGCTCCTGTTGCCGCCGGTTCCGAACTCGTCGCTAACAATGTCGGTTGGTGCGTCGGCGCAAACGTTCAGGATGAACTCGAAGACATCGTTCCAATTCTCGTTTCCCGTAACATCAACTGCGGCGAACTTTTGAAGGAATATGCTTCTGGTCGTGACAAAGTCGGTCTTGGTAAGGCTGGCGGTTCACAGTACAACACTCCATTCGGCAACAAGGGTTATGTAATCATCCGTAAGGGCGGCGGTGTAATTTCTATGACTGCCAAGTATTCCACAACTGACGTCATCTATAACAAGCAGGTTTTCAAGATGCCGGAAGCAAGTGAAGAATATCAGGCATTCACCTACCTTACTCCTGATTCTACACAATCACCTAAGTAATTTGAGTGTTCGTTTCAGTCGCTATAGATTTGGCATTGGATAAGTTGTTCACTTATTCAGTTCCAGAAGAATACAAGGAGAAGCTGCTCGTAGGGCAGCTTCTTCGTGTTTCTTTTTCTCATAGAATAACGCGCGGTTTTGCTTTAGCTCTTTATAAAGAAATGCCGCCAGAATTAAAAAATTTAGACCCTTCAAAAATAAAACCTATTATCGGCATCGAGGATGAATCTCCATTCTTTTCCGAAGCCGGATTGAAATTGGTAAAATGGATCGCTTCGTATACGGCCTCTCCAATTGAAACGGCTTTGAGAACGGCTCTGCCAGCGTCAGTCTTAAAGCCGTCCATGAAGCCGAAGGAAATGCTTTTTGTCGAGGTCGTTTCAAAACCGAAATCGCAGGAAAAATTAACGTCTCGCCAACAAGAGCTTTACGACAACATAAAGCGCGTAGGCGGCGGATGGTTGAGCCAGGTAACACGAGAATTCAAGACGGCAATTTCAACACTTCGCAATTTAGAGGAAAAAGGATATCTTTCTATTCAAACACACGTTTCAAGAAGAGATCCTCTTGCACGGCGCAATATCATTCCAACTAAGCCCTTGACTCTTAATTCAATGCAGGCGAAGGCTCTTGAAACGATATCTTCTTCAAAGAAACCGGTTCTTCTTTGCGGTGTTACGGGAAGTGGAAAGACAGAAGTATATTTGCAGGCAATTTCCCGCGAAATTGAAGAGGGGCGTGGGGCTATTGTTCTTGTTCCGGAAATTTCACTTACTCCTCAAACGGTGCGTCGATTTGCGGGGCGCTTCGGCAACAAGGTCGCCGTTCTTCATTCGGCTCTTTCGGACGGTGAGAGGTATGATGAGTGGCATCGTATCCGTACAGGCGAAGCCCGCGTTGTCGTAGGGCCTCGATCTGCGGTGTTTGCTCCGATACGGAATCTAGGGCTTATCGTTGTCGATGAAGAACATGACAATTCCTACAAGCAGGATGAAACTCCTCGATACAACGCTCGCGATGTGGCTGTAGTTCGGGCAATGTATGAAAATGCAAAGGTGGTATTGGGTTCCGCTACTCCGTCGTTAGAATCTTGGTACAATATGCAAATCGGGAAGTATGAGCTTTCTTCTCTTCCCTTGCGTGCGGCAGGGCAATCGATGCCATCGGTTCATGTTGTAAATTTAGAAGAGGAAATTCAAAAACTCGGTCACGTTCCGATATTTTCATCTGTGCTCATTGATGCGATTTACGACCGCATATCAAAGGGCGAACAATCTATTCTCTTTTTGAATCGTCGCGGATTTTCTCGCGTTATGCAATGTCCTGCGTGCGGATGGCAAGCGGAATGTCCCAATTGTTCCGTTACGTATACGTACCATAAAGTCGATCAGTGTTTGCGCTGTCATATTTGCGGCAAGTGGGAGCATATTCCAAAAATATGTCCAAGTTGCCAATCTACAACTTTCGATTTTACGGGTATTGGAACGCAACGCGCGGAAGATGCTTTAAAGGCATGCTTTAAAGGGGCAAGGATTTTGCGAATGGATGCAGATTCCACATCTCGGAAATATTCACACGAAGACATATTGGATAAATTTAGAACGGGGAAGGCGGATATCCTGCTTGGAACGCAAATGATTACGAAGGGGCTTGATTTTCCAAACGTGACTTTGGTTGGAGTTTTAAATGCCGATACGTCACTGAATATGCCAGACCCGCGGGCAAGCGAGAGAACATACCAGCTTTTAGCCCAGGTGTCGGGGCGTGCAGGAAGAGCGCAGAAGCCAGGGAAGGTTATTATTCAAACCTTTTCGCCTGATGAGCCGGCCATTTCTTACATATCAAGCAATAAGGACTTTAAATCGTTTGCCGAAGAAGAATTACGGTCGCGAAAGAGTGCTTATTTGCCGCCATACTGCAAAATGGCAAGAATAGTATTTCGTTCGCAAAGTCAGGAGCTCGTTGAGTCGTGGAGTTCGTTATATGCCGAGTCTTTGAAAAGCTATGCGAAAAAAGCAAATGAGCAGACGAAAAATTTAGAAAAGCCGTTTCTTGTAGGCGATGCCGTAGAATCTCCATTATCGAAGGCAGACAAATATTTTCGGTATCACATCATAATGCGCGCAGGGAGCGCGCTTATGATGACGAACGCGTACAATTGGATAAAGTCTTTGCGTCCGCCACCTGATGACGTGCGTATTTCGTATGATGTCGACGCATTGACATTGATGTAATTTAAGGAGGTGGAACAATGTTGGAATTTTCTCTTTTTTGTCTTGCGATTATCATACAGATAGTAGGAATTGTCGGTTGCTTTGTTCCTGTCTTGCCAGGGCCTATTTTTTCCTATTGCAGTTTCTTGCTTCTTCTCCCAACGAAGAATCCTCCGAGCGTATCGTTGCTCGTTACGTGTGGAATTGCCGTAATCGCCGTAACCATTCTTGATTACGTCGTTCCTATAATCGGCGCAAAGAAATTTAATTGTTCAAAATATGGACTGAGGGGCTGCACGATAGGAACGATCTTAGGAATGTTTTTTATGCCTATTGGAGTTTTTATCGGTCCTTTTTTAGGCGCGTTTATTGGGGAGCTGATATATAAAAAGACGATAGGCGAGGCTCTTTGGGGCGGGCTTGGCGCTTTCGTCGGTTTTTTGTTAGGTGTTTTTTTGAAGGTGATCGTATGCCTCTTTATGCTGATTAAATGCTTTTCCCTGTGGCCATTTTAGAGCCAACTGTTTCTACTGTCAAACTGCCTGCAAAAACCACCAAAATTCTTCATAAACATTTTCGGCGGTCGCGGGGCGACCGCCCTACCGTTGAGAATTGGAAAATGGTATTGGCAACATTGGATACTGGCAACATTTTTCTCTCAAGTCTCTTTTCGTGTGTTTTCTTTATGGCTCTTTAGAGCCGTTTTTTGTGTCTTTGGGGGAAGATTATCGCCGGCGTTCAAAAAGATAAACTCCAGAGCCAACAAAATATTCCATTTTTTTTATCCTTGTGATATAATTCTTTCATACGGTTAAATAAGTTGACCGGTAAAAATGAAAGGAAATGTGTTATGGATTTTATGTCTACTGTCAAAGGATCGCTCCTTGAAGGTTTTTACCCTAAGGGATGGGATATGAAGAAAATCGACAAGTGCTGCGCCAACAAACCTTCAGATGTGTGCAAGGTGCAAAAATTCTGGAATAAAAACTTTCAGCCTGTTCAATGCGACGATCTTATTGAATTTGAAGTGAAGATGGGCCACGAGATTGCAAATGAAATAAAGTGCGCAAAAGAGCGCGGCGAAAAGATTGCATTCATTCTTCCTGTCGGGCCGATGGGTATGTATAAGTGGGCCGTATATTTCCTTAAGGAATGGAATGTCGACTGTAACCACGTATGGTGCTTTAATATGGATGAATGGGCGGATGCAAAGGGCAACACGCTCGTTGGCGAAGCATCTTTCCAATATGCGATGGAGCAGGCATTTTACAATCCGCTCGGCAAGTTGACAGTTCCTGTTGAACACCGCAATTTCGCAACGAAGAAAAATCTTCCGACTTATCCAGCGAAAATCGCCGCTCTCAAAAAAGAAGGCGCGAAGCTCGTTTTGGTCTACGGCATCGGCCGTATGTGTCATATCGCATTCTGGGAGCCGCAAATCGGCGGCGAATTCAAAACTGATGCGGAATGGAAAAAGCAGCCATACCGCATTGGCGTTCAGCTTCATCCATTAACGATCGAGCAAAATGCGCAAACCTCGTTCAAATCACGCACGACGCTCGTTCCTTGTAGAGCAAACACAATCGGGCCAGGCATAATGTTTGAGGCAGATTACGCAATCGGCGGCGCTGACGGAATTTACGGTCGTGGAATGCAATGGCAGGGAATGTCCCTTTGGATGACTCTTAGATACGGGCCGACCCGCTGGATTACATCGAGCTGGATTCCTACGCTTCCTGGCAGACTTTTCTTCCTCAAAGAACTTGCAGGCCCATTGGTACCTGAAGCAAACTGATGAGAAAGATCGTTGTAGCTGGTTCCATTCTCGTTGATAGAATTTACGGGATTGATTCTTACCCTGGCGCGGGCGAGTTGGTGCAAATCCAATCTCTTTCCCGTGCTGGCGGTGGGATGGTTCACAATACGGGGCGCGACATCCGCCGTTTCGCGCCCGATATCCCCGTTTCGGCATTTGGAATGATCGGAGATGATGACGATGGCCGATACGTCGTTTCTGAGTTGCAACGTGATAATGTCGATGTCAGCGGTATTAAGGTGTCAAAAAAATCCGTAACATCTTTTACGGAGGTAATGAGTGTTGCGGGAGGAGAAAGAACGTTTTTCACTTTTCCTGGTGCAAGTGCCGAATGGGGGTATGATGATTTTCCGTTCGAACTTGTCAATGAAGGCGATATCGTTCTTTTAGGATATTTTTTATTGCTCGATAAAATCGACAATGGAGACGGGCTTCGTATTTTGAGAGAACTCAAAAAACGCGGAGTGTATACGGCCATTGATTTAGTCACTGAAAATTCAAATCGTTATTCTTTAGTCCGGGATTGCCTCGCCTACGTCGATTACTTGATTGTCAACGAGGTTGAAGCTTCCCGCATTGCAGGGATGGATGTCGAGCCTTGCAAATTGTGCGAAAAACTTCTCGAGCTTGGCGTTCGGGAAAGAGTCGTCATCCATATGCCTGAAAAGGGGATTACGCTTCGCCGTGGCGGCGAAGTCGTAGAACTGCCATCTGTCGCAATCCCTGATGAACTCATAAAGGGCAAGACGGGAGCAGGGGATGCATTTTGCGCTGGAGCTCTTACGGGAATATTCCGAGGGGAAAGCGACTTGAATATTTTGGATCTTGGTGGAATTGCATCTGTCGGAGCTCTTTCCGAACCAGGTGCTACAGAAGGAATGAAAACGGAAAAGGAATTAAGAGAATATGTTAGTAAATTTAAATGATGTGTTGCGTCAAGCGCAAAAGGAGCATTACGCGGTAGGCCTATTCAATACGCACGATACAGATATGTTGGAGGCTGCCATTTCAGCGGCGGAAGAAGCTCGCAGTCCAATTGTAATCGGTACTGCGGAGGTTCTTTTGCCCTTTGGCGATTTGCCGCTCATTTCCCCATCTCTCATCGCCGCCGCCAAGCGCGCGAGCGTGCCGGTGGTTGTTCATTACGATCACGGCCTTACTTTCGATCGCACTTTAGAGGCAATGAAAATGGGTTTTTCTTCTGTAATGTTTGACGCATCGGTAAAGCCTTATGAGGAAAATATTTCAGAGACACGGGAGATCGTTAAAATCGCTCATTCGCTTGGTATTTCCGTTGAAGGCGAGATTGGCCACGTAGGGCAAACGTCGACTGGCGATGAAGGCAACGACGCGATGTATACGACGGTTGAAGAGGCAGTTGAATTTCAAAAGGCGACAGGCGTTGACGCTCTCGCAGTTTCCGTCGGAACTGCTCACGGTGTCTACAAGGCAAAACCAAAACTCAACCTCGAGCGCCTTCGCGATATTCGCACCGCCTTGGATACGCCATTAGTGCTTCACGGAGGCAGCGGTCTTTCAGACGACGATTTCCGCAATGCCATTCGCGACGGTATTGCAAAACTCAATATTCATACAGATTTGTGCCTCGCAGGTATGCGTGCGATGCGCGCGCAGTGTGCGAAGCTTGATCCGGAGCATCCTGTTACAAGCGACTATCTTGAAACGCGCAATGCAAAGGTTGCTGAGATCAAGGCATGTGTATTGAATAAGCTTCAGCTTTTTGGATCTGTAGGTAAAGCTTAAAAAAAAGGAGAATAAAATGTCTATACCAGAAAAATGCAAAGTGTCTGTTTTGGTTGAACCAAAAAAGATGGAGGTTAAGGAAGTTGCAATTCCAACTATTGGAGATGACGAAATTCTCGTAAAGGTTGAAGGTTGCGGTATTTGCGGAACTGACGTCCACGAATATAAGGGCGACCCCTTTGGTATTTGTCCCGTTCAGCTCGGCCACGAAGGAACGGGCGAGGTCGTTGCACTCGGCAAGAATGTCACAAAGGATTTCATGGGCAAAGAACTCAAGGTCGGAGACAAGATCGTGACGGGTTTGAAATCCTGCGGAACTTGCGATACCTGCTCATACCATCCTGAAATTATGGAGCTTTGCAACAACGGAGAAATTTTTGGATTGTTGCCAGGTGAGAAGCATTATCTCAACGGCTGGTTCGGCGAGTATATGAAAGTCAATGCAGGCGGGGTTGTCTTTAATGTCTCCGATATGGACCGTGATTTGCGCATCCTTATCGAGCCTGCGGCAGTTATCGTTCACGCAGTTGAACAGGCTAAACAGATTTTCAATTTCAAATTCAACAGTTATGTATTGGTGCAGGGGTGTGGTCCTATCGGGCTTCTTCTTCTCAATATGGTCCGTTGTCTTGGTGTAAGAAACATTATCGCCTGCGATACTGACGCGAACCGTTTGGAATTTGCAAAGAAGCTCGGCGCCCGTTATACGGTCAATGGTCTTGATATCGATGCCACGGAGCAGGTGAAAAAGATTACAGGAGGCGAAGGCGCTGAAATGGTGTTCCAATGCACAGGTTCTCCAAAGGCCGCAACAAAGGCATGGAGTTATATTCGCCGAGGCGGCAGCTTCTGCGAATTGGGATTCTTTGTGAACAACGGCGATACGACTTACAACCCCCACATTGATATGTGCAACAAGCAGGTCAAGGCCGTCGGCAGCTGGACGTATCAGGCAAAGGATTGGGTGCAGAGCTTCGACTTCCTCAAGGAATCACAGGAGCGCGGATTCCCAATTACCGACTTGATTACGCATAAATACAAATTGGACGAAATGAACGATGCAATGGAGATGAACATTTCTATGAAGGGTCTCAAAATTGCATTCGTGAACGATTGATCAAAAGGTGATCGTCAAAAAGGCGTGTTCTTCTTTTTGAAGGAGGACGCGTCTTTTTTTTACCGCTAAACACTTATCTTTTGGTAGAATTGTAGGAGTTTTTTGAACGTATAAAGAGGACTTATGTATGAAAAAAATTGTTGTTGGATTAACTTCATTGTTTGCGGCACTTGGTGTAAATGGCGCGGAATTGAGAGAACTCGCTTTTCAAGTGGCAATGCCTGCGAAAGAATCCCCCAAGATGGATGGTCTTCTTGATGATGAGTGCTGGAAGACGGCGCATGTCCATTCTGATTATTATGAATACCACAAGCCTAATCCTCGTCGTGTAACTAATACGAAGACGGATTGTATGATCGTTTATGATGATAAAGGTATTTATACGGGTATTAGAAACTGGGAAGACAATATTTCCAAATTGCGCCAAAATTGTACGAAGAACTTTCAAGGTGATATTTGGACAGACGATAGTGGCGAAATATATTTTGACCCTGAAGCGGCCGGTATCGGTTATTATAAATTTATCGTAAACTCCTTAGGTAAATACGATTCTGCGTGGCGTATGGATAGTGCCAACATGGATCAAAATTGGATGGCGTCAGGTCTTTCATGCGCGGCGAAGATTTTGGATGACCGCTGGGAGGTTGAATTTTTTGTTCCTTGGAGCGCCTTCCATAATCGTCAAGGGCCAAAGCCTGGTGATATTTGGACATTCAACCATTCTCGTTTTAGGTTTGGCGCTCTTGGCTGGGGGAAGGGCTTTTCCACAAGTGCTCCAGGTGCGTCAGGGTATGCTTCCAATAAGTTCGGATATCTTTATTTTTCCGATGGAACAAAGCCCGATGCAAAGAAAGTACTCTCTCTTCTTGAATCCCGCCTTAATATTCTTTGGGGAATCATGATTGACGGCAAGGTTTATGTTCACGATCTTACAGGCACGCATATCAGCGATCTTGACGCCGAAAAGAAAAACCTTGAAAAGGAGTTTCTCGATAAAGTATCTCAGCTTGAAGAGAAAGTTGCCAAATCAAAACGCTCTGATATTGCAAAGAGTCTCGCTTCCTTAAAAGTTTCTTATACGAACGAGCTTGCAAAATACGATGCTTCTTTCGCTTCCATCAAGCAGTTCCGCGAAATTGTAGACAAGGTTCGCATCCTTTCATACGAAATTAAGGCAAGTTCTCTTACAGATAAAACCGTTAAGGCCGAACCTATTGAAATGCCTCTTGCAGGAAAGTACGACCTTACTCCGCCAAAGAAATACAACGGCCACAACGGATGGTATCGCCACAACCGTATTAAGAATGCGTATGTGACGCCTCATCTTGATTGGTGCGAAAAAAATATCGGAGAAAAATCTCGCCCGTTGTTTATCTGCGGAATCGGAACGGCGTTTCGCGAAGTCATCGAATTGGAACAGCGTTTTGGATATGAAGACGCGCTCTTTCACCCAGGTGGCTTTGGTGCAACCGGCATTTATCAAGATCCGCTTTCACATGGAACGTTTCTTGATAAGCAAGCGCAATTTGAAACACTCCTCGAAAAGAACCCCAATGTGATTGTTCTTTACGGATTTACCTTTGATAAAATCCCTGCACACTACCGCTATGAAATCCTTCGCCGTGTTCGTGACAACGGAGTAGGACTTGTTCTTTTGGGAGGAAAATTGAACGCCGCTCTTTCAAAGAAACTTGTACGCAAAGATTGCGATAGACGTGCTCTCGCTTCTTTAGTTCCTTACGCTCAAATACCTGGCGTAAAGCAGGCGTCTCGCAAGAGTCCCAATATGAATTCAACCGAGGCAAAGATGGCTCTTTATGAATTCGGGAAAGGCCGTGTCGCAGAAATTGATTTCCAAAATCCCGGTGCGTGGTCGCTTGAATGGAAGGGTAATTTTGAAACGCGTTCGGCATTTGCCGCCAACATAATACGTTGGGCTCAAGGAAATGACATCCAAAGCGTTATCGATTTCGGTTCAGGGCGTGAAAGAGAGTCTTTCTCCGACAACGCTACATTCTTTGCTTATTCTGTCGATGATGCGAACGGTTTTGTCGATAATGCCCGCATTCGCCTTCGCAATACGGAAAATGCCGTCATTTTTGATGAACATATGAAACTTTCACGCGGAAAGAATCTTTATAAATTAGATCTCACCAAAGTTCCTTCAGGAAAATATTGGTTCGATGTCATTCCTATGAAGGGCGACAAGTGTGATTTTGTCGCGGTATATCCGTTCGCAAAGGAATCGTGCGTCGGTGATGTTACGATAGACGGCACCAATACGACGATTGTCGCAGAAGGGACTGGCCCGACATTCAATATTGAATGGCAGTATCCTGCTCCTTCATCAGGCACGCTTAAATACGAAATTGCAGACCATCCGTATCTTCAAGTCCGTATCAAAGGCGAGAAGGCGTTTGCAAAGGGTGCGCGCAATGTGAAGGTCTCTTTGCCTAAGCGTAACTTTGAAACGCTTGCAGGTGTCTTTAAAGCGACTCTCACTTCTGACGGAAAAGAGTTGGCATCCAAGAGAAAGCTTATTTTCTTCCCGAATCACCGTTTCCCTGATTACACGATGATTATGTGGGAGGATATCGGTCAGGGCGGAATAACGGAACTTTTCTATCCGCAAGTAATCGAGAAGATGGGGTATGATACCCACCTCGGTGAATCTGGAAATCTTTCCGCTATTTTCAACGGACGCGCAGCACCGTACATAACGCGTGTTTGTCTTAGTGGAAGTACAAATGGAACTGCTTGGCGCACAGCTCCTCTTCCAAAGGGAACTAACAGTGCCCACAAGGCGGAACTTGAAAAGATTCGTAATAATTTCAATTGCTACCGTCCCGAAATCCGCAAGGTGTTTGAACAATACTTTACTCCGCGTGTAAAGCGTTGCGCTCCTTATGGCGTTAGCGTATACAATCTTGGAGACGAGTGCACATATACGCATAACATCGGCTTTGGCGATGCGATTGACGATGGATATTTCTTCGACTTCTTAAAGAAACGCTACGGTTCAATCGAAAGATACAATGATGCTCATAAAACAACGCTCAAATCATTTAACGAGGTAAAGCGTATGACGATTGCTGAATCAAAGAAGGCAGGCGATTGGCCAAGCTGGCTTGATCAGGTAAGTTATGCAGCGCAAATGTATTCCGATACATTCCAAATGTGTCGTGAAGTCATTAAGAAGTACGATCCAAAGGCCCGTGTCGGCGCTGAAGGCTCGCCCGCCGGCAACCTTGAAGAAACAGTCAAGAATCTTGAGTTTTGGGGTCCATACCGCGATGTTTATTTGGATGAAGTTCTTAAATCAATCGCCCCCGATCGCGTGCGCGGTATGTGGTGGGGCGGATATTTGCGTTCGTCACGCGATGGATTCCCTGGAAATCAATGGGAATATCTTATCACCGGCAGAGCAAATGCCGATGAGTGGTTCTCCGGTATTATCGGAAGTACGGAAGGGGCTTTTGCCGGTGATTTGACATTGGCTCCGTACGTACAAAAGATAAATGAAAACCACATGCAGCTCAAGCATGGCTTAGCTTCGTACATGATCCGCACTCCTCTTAGAAAAGACGGCTTTGCGATATATTACTCGTGGCCAAGCTCTTTGGCAACGACTCTTTCAGACGAGTTCAAGTCGCCTTCTGAAGGAGGCAGAGACATTATTCGCTTCTGCTACCGTAAAGGTCTTGATGTTTCCTTTGTAACGCCTACAACTTTGAAAAAGCTGTCTGATTATAAGCTTTTGTTCCTTCCCGGAATTTCATCTCTTTCCGATGAAGAAGTTTCCGCTCTTAAGGACTTTGTGAAGCGCGGCGGTAAGATTTATGCGGATATTGAACCTGGTGTTCTCGATCAATATCTCGCTCGTCGCGAAGAAGCTCCATTGAAGGGAATGTGGATAAAGTACGACCGCACTATCGAAGATGAAAAAATGTTGGAAATCGTCGGAAGTGTCGGTGTTAAACAACGTGAAAGCGTGAAGGGACTTCCAGATTTAGGTCTCGTACTCAGAGTCCGCGAAACTCCTGAACAAAAAGTAGTGGGCTTTACAACCCTTGCGAAAAATTGCGGTAAAGCCGTAACGCTTGAGTTTGGTAGCGAAGGATGGATTTACGAATGCGATAAGGGCTTTGTCACACGCGGCACAAAGGTTGATATCGCATCTCTCGAAAGGCCTTTCAAGCTTTATGCTCAGTTCAAAACGGAACAAAAGGCACCGGCCGTTGCGATTGACAAAACTTCTGTCAAGGGCGGTGATTACGTGAATCTTTCAACGAAGGTTTTGCGTAAAGGCGGTGTTTATCGTTTGAGCGTGAAGGGACCTGACGGCAAGATAATTGCAAATAGAGAAAATATCTTCACCGTTGAACCTAAGACACGTGAAATCCCGCTTCAATTCCCATACTCGGATCTCGGAGCGTATACGGTTGTAATCAGAGATATCGCGACAGGTTTAGAAGGAGAAAAGGTCGTAGATGTCAAATAAGACCTCTACATCCTGATAAAAGATTATTTTATCCAGATAGCCTGTGCTTCGGGGAAGTGGCTTTTCAAAAAGTCACTTCCTTTTTCTTCGCCCATGATGAAAAGAGTGGTCGATAAAGCATCGGCCAAAGTAGCAGAAGGGGCGATTACGCTTACGGACGTTACTTTCTTTGCCGGATATCCCGTTCGTCCGTCTAAGATGTGCGGAACTTTTTCTCCGTCAATTACAACGTAGCGCTCGTATCCGCCGCTCGTTGCGATGGCATAATTTTTAGGAACATCATTTGTTATTGAGATGTAACCGTTTGTGAGTGGATTGCGAATAAGTGTTTTGTCCGTTTTTGCATTTTGCGATTTGATGTTTCCGCCAAAGTTGATGATGACTGAATCGTCAGGGAAGCGTGAAGCGATTCGTAAAAGGGCTTCATCAATGGCGGCGCCTTTTGCGATACCTCCAAGATCAAGACGCATTCCTTTTTTCTTCAAGGAAATTTTATTGCCGTTTAAAGATACGTCATCAATCGTGAAGAGCAGTCTTTTTATTTCGGAAGGAGAAGGTTTTTTAATCTCTTTCGTTTCGGGAGAAAGAGAAAAACCCCAAAGGTTCATTAAAGGTTTTATGAATGGGTTGAAAGTGTTTTCTGATATCCTCATCATTTCAAAAGCGGAAAAATAGACGTTTGTAACGAGCGGCGAAATTTCTCTTTCAGTTGATGTGCCTGCAAGGCTTGAAATTTTATTCAACTCGGAATCGGGTAGCCAAGACGAGAGGAGAAACTCAAACTCGTCGAAAGTCGTTTTTGCGATGCGTTGAATGTCAGGAAGAATGTTTTTGTTGTATGTCGATATGGTGGCGATAGTCCCCATGGAATTCCATTTTGCGATATGGAGACGCGCCGACGGTTTTTTCAAGGTGAAAATAGCGGCAAAAAGCATTGCCGCCATAATCGCAAACGCGATGATTTTATTAGTGGTTTGTTTTGACATTAAAAACGCAATGAGAAAAGTTTGAAGATGTCGCGATAGCGGATTGGCCAAAGGCGTGTCGGGCGATCGCTTTCAAGAGGACGCTCAATGAAGTTTGGCAGATCTGAAAGGAAATCATATCCTGTCATTTGTTCAAGCTCGTTGATCGTCACGATGTAATGAAGCGGAAAAGCATTGTATGGGATTTCCTGTGGAACTACAACGGCGAGAGATCGGACATTTACGCCTTCTTGCGCAAGAATGAGCATATAAAACGAGTCTGGAACGCTTATTCCCGATCCGCCGATTACTTGTCTCATCTCAGGGTTGAAGATTGTTCCGACGATAACCCAGATTTCTCCGTATCTGGCAGTCCAGAAATTGGCAATACGGTGTTCCAGCTCACGCCATATTCCGCTGTTGAGAGAAGGTCTTTGCGGAGCGATATTACTCATGAGAAACGTCATTTTTTGCGCGTCTGTGCCATAACGGGAAACGATGGCATGGTTAGGGGCCATGTGTCCGCGGTCGTAGCCGGAACGGGCAAGCGCGTTTGCCGGCGGACAATTAGGAGCCATTTTGTCGCGTTGGAAATTGGGACGGTCTTGAACGTCGTGACGAGATTCTTTTGTTACATGGTAGGCGACCCACGAAGGACACTTGTTTTTAGGTGACCATCCGACTACAAAGTTGTCGCGGTTCAAGACGATGACGTCATCAGGGGCGGGATTGTCGACGCGTACAGGTTTGCCCGCAAAAAACACTTGCCCCTCAGGTGCAGGTTCGTCGGACTCGTAAACGGCGTCGTGCCCCATAAAGCCCATAGCGTCGGAGAAGATTGCAAAACGGTTTCCAAAGTATTCAAGCGGCGCGGTCAAGAACGAACGGTTGTCTTTGAGCCATTGCTGCGGATGGTGGACATACCAGTTCCCGACAAGAGAAAGAGTAAGCCACAGAGCAAAAACGATGAGCGAAAAGTATCTCGCTGTTTTACGCAGCTTTTGCGCAAACGTGAGTTTTTTGTTTTTCTTCTTTTTTGCAGAAGCACGGTTTTGTTTAGAATGTAAAATCTTTTTGATTGAACGGAAAATTGATTTCATTTTTTTGTCCTTTTGCCTTCATTCAAGCATTCTTCTTAGGACGAAGGATATAGTCGTAAATTCTGATAAGAGCGATGGAAAAATCCTTGAACGTGAATTTTTCAGGAACTAAATCCGTGTGCGGATCAGGCAGCACGGAAACTCTCGCATGTGGAATTTTTCCGTTGAAAACATCTTTTGTTTCCGCGTCAGGGAAAATCACGGCCGAGGCATGGCGGATTGCAGAGCGCTCGTTCATTCGGGAAAATGGAGCTAAAATATTCAACTTGTATTTGTGACGGGAGAACGGCTGAAGATATTCTGCAATATAAGGATATTTTTGTATCGTCATGCGATCGAGCGATTGGACGATAGATGCGGCATCGTCAATTCCATGCAAAGCGACGTATTCTTTTTTTGACAGCAAATGGTATGCGTGTAAGAAGATGATGGTCTTTACAAGACATCTGCGCAGAGAAGGCCTGTCTGGCGGATCGTTTGAGAAAAATGTTTTGAAAGGAGTGATTATACGAGCTTCCGGGCGTATTGCCATAGAAAGCAGTGCCGATTTCCGAGGTACCAGCAAATCGACATCGTAACCTGAATCAAGAAGAGCGGATACGGTATCTTGTATCCGCAAAATCTCCATAGTGTTTACGTGAACACGTGTTGAGGAAATTATTAAAACTGTAGGCCGCTCCGACATTGAAAAAGATCAATTGCTGAAAGAAGAGGAATTCTTTGCTATTTGCAAATACCTGGTGACTTCGTTGTACTCTTCAAATGACACGGGGAAGAGGACGGCCTTGCATACGGAATTGTATACCGCATGATAGAACGCTTCGTCTCCGACAAGATTTGCATTGTTCAATTTGACGGGAATGTCTACCATCGGGAATTGTTCGTGCATATCATCGAGAGGCGGCATGCGAACGCTCGAGCGGCGGCGCGGGAATTTGAATTCCGGATCGATTGCCCTGATAACACCTTCGCTTTCGCCTGGGAAAACAGAGAAGTTGCCGCGCAATCCCGTCAAGGAAAAAGACGGTTTTCTTTCGCCCAAGTATCCTCCGTTGATCTCAATGCGCGCGGTCAATTGCGTTCTCGTACGGAGAATGATGCGGGTGAAATCTTCTGCATCTCCAAGAGACGCTACGCGTTTGAGTTCGCTCCAAAGCTGGGCAGGGGGGAACGGTTTCAACAAATCGTATGCCTGAAAAACGGCGGCAGGCCCATGATACCAGGAAGAGCCGCCTCCGCAGCGTTTTACCGTTTGCCAATCGTCGCGGCGGATATAATCGTAGTTGCGGACACAGATTTCGTGGATCTCGTCAAGAGGACTTTCCTTCATTGCCATAACCTGCTTTGCGAGCAAGAAGTCTGGGCTGAAAACTTCAGGCATGAAGAAGAGTAATTTATTTCTGCTTTTTACGGCTGCCGCCCGTACACGGTTTAAATCGTCGATCGATGTGGCGATTGGTGTTTCGACCATGGTCCAGCGGTTTCTGTTGAGCGAATCGATAGCGACGCTCACGTGGTCGGCCGTCGGTAATGCGATGTCGATGATGTCAATATCCGGATCGTCAAGCATATCGCTGATTTGGCGATACGTATGAACGTCCGGGAATTCTTTTTCTACAATTGTGCGGCGTTCTTTTGCGATATCGCATATGGCGGTTAATTTAAAAAATCCGTTTAGTTTGCGCAAAATAGGAAGGTGTCGAGTAAAAAAAGAACGGCCTAAACCAATGACCCCGATTTTTACGGGTTGGCGATTGGCTGAGTCTATTGATGTAATTTCCATTTTTTCTCTCCATAATGTTTTATGTTCTTAAAACAGTATTTGCACGAGGTGTTATCGTGTTAAAATAATAAACAAAATTTAGAAAAAAGTCAAGGAATTCTAAACGACTTTCTTCGTGCTTTTTCCCCTGTTTTTTGGTATAATATTTAGTAGTAAAAACAAGGAAAAAAACATGTCTGAAAACGAAACAAACAATACGGAATTTGAGGCTCAAAATACTCAAACGTCAGGTGAATATACTGCTGCTAATATTTCGGTTCTTGAAGGTATGGAAGCCGTTCGCAAGCGTCCTGCCATGTATATCGGCGATACGGGGGAAAGAGGCTATCACCATCTCGTTTATGAAGTAGTGGATAACTCTATCGACGAAGCTCTTGCTGGTCACTGTACAAACATCGATGTCATCATCAATCCCGACGGTTCTTTAAGTGTTGTCGATAACGGACGCGGTATTCCTGTTGATATGCATCCGACTCAACACCGCCCGGCGATTGAAGTCGTTCTCACGGTCCTTCATGCAGGCGGTAAGTTTGACGGTTCAAACTACAAGGTGTCCGGCGGTTTGCACGGTGTCGGTGTTTCCTGCGTAAACGCTCTTTCCGATTGGATGAAAGTCGAAGTGAAGCGCGCAGGCAAAATCCACAGCATCGAGTTTTCGCGCGGACATGTCACGAAGCCTCTTGAAGTTATCGGCGAATGCGGAAATGAAACGGGGACGAAAGTCACCTTCTTCCCAGACCATTCGATTTTCTCCTGCCACGCTTTCAAATGGGAAATCCTTGTTGCCCGTTTGCGCGAATTGGCGTTTTTGAATAAGGGCGTCACGATTCACTTCAGAGACGATGAAGGCGAAGGGCATCATGAAGAAACGTTCCATTACGATGGCGGCATAAACGAGTTCACCGAATATCTCAACGTGAACAAGACTGCCATATCCCCAATCATTCATTTTGAAGGGCAGAAGGATTCTACGCGCATTGACGGATCGAATTACATCATTCAGGCGGAAGTATCCATGCAATACACAGATTCGTATTCCACGACGGAACAAACGTATTGCAACAACATCCACACGATTGAAGGCGGTACGCACCTTTCGGGATTCAGAACGGCTCTTACGAGAACGCTGAACAAGTACGGCGAAGAAAACAAGCTCATCAAGGAAAAGGACAAACTTACCGGTGAAGATATGCGTGAAGGGTTGACGGTTATCGTTTCCGTCAAAGTTCCGCAGCCGCAATTTGAAGGTCAAACGAAAACAAAACTCGGCAACAGCGAAGTTGAAGGCATCGTTTCTTCAATCGTTGCAGACAAGTTGAAAACGTTTTTGGATGAAAATCCCGCTGTAGCAAAAATCATTATTGAAAAAACGCTTCTCGCCGCCCGTGCTCGCGAAGCCGCCCGTGCAGCCCGTGAATCTACGCGCCGCAAAGGCGTTATGGACGGGCTTTCGCTTCCCGGAAAGTTGAAAGACTGCTCCGAGCGCGATCCTTCGAAAACGGAACTCTTCCTCGTGGAAGGTGACTCCGCAGGCGGTTCTGCTCAAACGGGACGCGACCGTAGAGTGCAGGCTATTCTTCCGTTGCGCGGTAAGGTTATCAACGTTGAAAAGGCGCGCGTCGATAAAATGCTTGCAAACAACGAAATCCGTACGTTGATTACGGCAATCGGATGCGGGTTTGCGGAAGAATGGGATATTTCAAAAGCCCGTTATCACAAGATTGTCATTATGACAGATGCTGACGTCGACGGTGCTCACATCAGAACTCTTCTTTTGACGTTTTTCTACCGCAAGATGCCGGAGCTTATCGAGAAGGGGTATATTTACCTCGCCCAGCCGCCGCTTTACAAGGTGGAACGCAAGAAGAAGTCGGAATACGTTCTTACCGATGCGGAAATGACGGGCAAACTTCTTTTCCTCGGCTTGAGTGATATGACGCTTAAGCGCGCAAACGGTGAAGTCCTCGATAACGAAAACGCACGCCGCCTCTTGGAGCTTTTGGCGGAAATAGAGGCGACTTGCAAGAACATTTCCCGCCGCGGGCTTGAAGCGAAAATGCTTCTTGACAACAGAAATAAAGAAACGGGTCTTGTTCCTCGCTACGTGCTCATTCAGGGCTTTGGCGAAAATGCAAAGTTTTCTTATTTCTTCTCGCAGGAAGATTTTAAAAAGCGCGTTGAAGAAATTCAGGAAGAGGAAAAAACGATTATCGACATTAACGCCTGCCGCGTAGAGAATTACCACCCGACGGATCAAATGCCCGTAAGATGGATGGAAATGTATCGCTCTTCTCTTCTCCGCAAGCAAATGGAATCGCTCGTCGCAATGGGCTTTACGATAGAGGATTACCTCGGTGAAAACGGGAATGTGGCAACGCTCGAGGAAGACGGTACATCAACGGAAGTCAACAGCCTTCCGGAACTCCTCGATGCTATTCGTACCCGCGGAGGGAAGGGGCTTACCATTACTCGATTCAAAGGTTTGGGTGAAATGGATCCGAAGGAGCTTTTTGAAACGACGATGAAACCGAAGACGCGCCACATGCTTCGCGTAAAACTTTCCGACGCAATCAAGGCCGATCGCATTTTCACTCTTCTCATGGGTGACGAAGTTGAGCCGCGCCGCCGCTTCATCGAGGATAACGCCTTGAACGTAACTGTTCTCGACATTTAATCGTCTTCTTTTTTCCGCATGAAATGGCTTTTGTATAACTGCCTATTTGCCGTAGCGTATACGGCGATGATGCCTATGTTCCTTTTGCGTATGAAACGCCGTGGAGGTTATCGTGCGCGAATGGGGGATAGGTTCGGGAAGTATACTCAAGACGTTATCGAAAAAATCCCTGCGGAAAAAGAGAAGTCTTTAGTGTGGATTCATGCCGTGTCCGTCGGTGAAGTTTTTGTCGCCGCGCAGATGATGAATGAGTTGCGCAAAAAAGATCCGTCCATACGGTTTCTCTTTTCAACAACATCGTCAACGGGATGGAAACAAGCTGAAAAATATGTAGGGGATGATGATATTTTAATATACAATCCTCTCGATTTTCCGCTTTATGTGAAGCGTGCTGTCGATACGTTTAATCCTCGCGCCGTTATTTTGACGGAATCGGAATTGTGGCCTAATTTTATCCGTCAGTTGAATAAACGTGGCGTTCCGCTCTTTTTGATAAATGCCCGCGTCTCCGACAGGAGCGCTCCGCGTTACAAAAAGATGCGTTGGTTTTTCGGCGATGTGTTGCGCTCTTTCACGCGTATTTTTGCCCAATCGAAATTGGACTCAGACCGTCTCGTCGCCGCGGGAGCGGATAATGGGAATGTGAAGGTTACAGGATCGTTTAAGTTTGATGTTGCAAAGAGGAACGAATCGAAGGAAGAAGAAGTCGCAAAGTGGGTTTCTTCTGATGGGGAAAAATCGCGTATTTTATTGGGTGGGAGCATGTGGCCAGGGGAAGACGAAGTATTGCTGAGAATTTTTTCCAAGCTCGAAAGCAAGTATCAAGATGTAAAATTGGTGATAGTCCCTCGTCATTTCGAAAAGGCTGATGCAGTGGAAAAAAATATTTGCGACGCTGGATTCGATTGTGTCCGCCGTTCGCGTACAGAACAGATCGATACTGGCAAGAAAAAGGTTTATCTTGCCGATACGACCGGGGAAATGATGGGATTTTACGGAATCTCTTCAGTCGCTTTCGTCGGGAAAAGCCTCTGCGAGCATGGATCGCAAAATATGATTGAACCGTGTCTTTGCGGCGTTGCCACGCTCGTAGGTCCCAATACCGAAAACTTCCGTCCCGTGATGAGCGATCTTCTTTCCGCTCGTGCGATTGTTCAAGTCAAAGATGAAGAAGAATTGCTTGAAAATATTGAATCACTCTTTGCAGATCAGGAAAAGCGCCTGCAACTTGGCGAGCGTGCGCGCAATGCGGTGTTGGAGCGTTGCGGAGTTGTGGGGCGTTGCGCCGAAGAGATATTAGAGGTGGTAGGATGAATTGGGGAATTTTTAAATATGCTGGAGATACGTTTTATGCGTATCTCGCTCTTTTCGCAAGTGCGGCTTTATTTGTCGCCTTTATCTTTTATGCCGTTTATCTTTTCAGGAAAAACAAGAAACGCTCCATAATCGTTTCGATTTCTGCCGTTGCGGCGTATGCTGCTTTGTGCATTGCGTTTTCTGGTAAAATAGCCCACAGTTGGCTTTATTTGCAGGAAAACGTGACGAGATCGTTTTCTTCTTATTTAGGGCTTACGTTTGTGACGGCATTCATTCCTCCTTCCGGCAGCGAAGGTGTTGAAGCCTTTGCGAGAATCGCAACGAAGGATTCTTGCTTCGGGAAGGGAAAGCCTGAGCGCTCTGAAAAACGTGACGGATATGAAATCGCTTACTACGAAGATGAAGATTATTTGGGCGGCGTAATTACGATGGACGGCAGGGTCGTATATACGGGATCGCGTTTTTCCGAGACACGTAAATTGATTCCTTTGATTGCACTCTTTGAAAATCCAAAAGCGAAAAAAGTTTCAGTTTGGGGAGATGAGTCTTTCCTTTTTACTAATGTTTTTGTTGAAGCGGGGATGGAGCTTGTTGACAAGAAAGAAAAGGCTGATATCGTTTTTGTCGCTCCCGTGGTCGATTGGGTCGTTGGCTCCGACACGTTTTACGCAAGCGATTGGGAAGATGTGCGTGAAAGGTTGAATGACGGAGGCGCTGCCGCATACCGCATTGATGCGCGTCTTCTTTCCCGCGCAAGGCTTAAAACAATTCTTGCCGAGTTTAGAAAAGTTTTCAAGCATTATCGTTTCTGGTGTACGGGGCTGTATGATTATGTCGTTGTGGGGTCTGATAAAAACATCGATCTTGCCGACATTTTGAAATTGTTTGAAGAGCAAAAGACGTTTGAAGCCTTTGCATCTGCCGGCGTGATGTCTCCGTCGGAAGTCCTTGCCTGTTATGTGGGAACAGATTACGATGTGGAGCCAGGCCTCGTAGGATTGAGTGCTTCAGGCGATTTTATGGCGTCATTGAATGCTCCCCGTTTGGCATTTTCCAATTCTGTTAAGGGGCGTTTTGCTCCTGTAACGGTTTCTTCTTTAACTCCATATTCTGTTCCTTTTACAACATGGCTTACTAAGGGAGATGTCGATCAAGGCGTGTATGACGTTTTGACGAACAGCATTTTCAAGGTGCAATGCGCAAGACGCGACATCATCCTCGCCTTTGCCGATGCCGATAGAGGCTCTTCCTCAAATGCCGTAGAGCGTTGGGCTCAAGCAGCGCAAATGAATCCGAGAGATCCGCTTCTCCGCTCATTGGCAGACGGTCTTGATCTTGAAGGAAGGCGCAGATTGAATATCGGCAACGTAAACGGTGCTCTTCGCTGTTATGAAAACCGTTTGCTGATTTACCCTCAAGATGTTGCCGCCATTCATAATTTTGGAGTATGCCTGAAAAAGTTTGGCCGCCCTGACGCTGCCGCATCTGTATTTGCGCGGGCGGTAAAGCTCGATCCGTTGCTTGACGAACATCGCCTTGAATTAATCGAGTGCGCTGCCGCATCTTCCCATGAGGATATTGCCGTAAGACAATTGGAGGTTTTGATAAAGCGTCATCCTGACGATCCGTCTCTCAAGCTGCGCGCGGCAAAATTGTTGTGCCGCAGACAAAACCCAAATCGCGATGTCAAGAGGGCTGTTCAATTGGCGGAAGAGGCCGCAACGATTACGAAGTGGCGCGATCGGGCATACGTGCAAGGTCTTGCCGATGTTTATATCGAGTCTGGGCAATCTCTTATGGGCGTGGGGCTCAAAAAGAAAATGAAGACCATGAAATTTGATAAATAAAAAGGAGTTAAGACGAATGAAAAAAATAATAATGTCTATAGCTTTGGCATTTCTTTGCGCTGGATGCTTTGTTTTGCATCAAGCCGAAATGCAAACTTACAAAATGACGCCCGCCCCGACTGGCAGGGACGTATTTATAAAGTTGAACGGATTTGAAGCAACATTGACGGAGTATATCCCGATTTACGGATATGAAACTTCCTTTGTCGGCGGAGGCCGTCACGGACGCAGGAATCGTCCGATGGGAAGAGATGTTAGAACTACCGAAATGCGTATTCCTCGTATTCACATAACAAAGGCTTATTTGGAAAAGGCCTCGAACATATTAGAAGAAAACGGTTACATTCTTCGTAAAGACCCGGCAGAGTATACTGTAGATGTGGCTTTTGGAGGTCCTTTTGTAAGTAGCGGAGAAACGTTTGCCGAATTTATGTGGATGCTTTCTTCCGTTTTCTCTGCAGAATATGCAGTTCAAAATTGGTCGGCAAAATTGAAAGTTTACGACAATAAAACGGGACGCTTGATTTTTACGAAAGATTACAAGCAGAAATACGATGCCGCCGTATGGTCGCCGCTCTTTTTCATCGGTCTTTCCGGTAGCGAAGAAACGACATTCAACTTTATGCAGAATTGGGCCTTGGCTTCGTTGACGGAGCAAACGATGGCGGATGCGACTGCGTTTCTTTCCACTCAAATAAAGTAAGGGAAAAATCAAATGATTATTACGGAGATACTTGCGCAGAATGCAAGCAAGTGGCCGAATGATACGGCTTTAGTTGAAATAAACCCGCAGGAACTTGAAAAAAGCCACACGACCTGGCAGGAATATTCATTGATTGAAACTTCGCTCATCGATTCGTTTCGCAGTGAGATTACTTGGGCGGAATTCGATCAAAAGGCAAACCGCTTTGCAAACTTTCTTTTGACGAGAAACATCAAAAAGGGTGATAAGATAGGCATCCTTTTGATGAACTCAATTGAATGGCTGCCTATTTATTTCGGTATTTTAAAAACTGGAGCATTGGCAGTCCCTCTCAATTTCCGTTATACGGCAGAAGAAATCCGCTACTGTGTAGACCTTGCAGACGTTGATGTTTTGGTGTTCGGGCCTGAATTTACAGGAAGAGTCGAGCAAGTCATCAATAGAATGCCAAAGGTTAAATTCTCTCTTTATGTGGGCGACGATTGTCCAAGCTTTTCCGCATCGTACAAATCTCTCGTGTCTTATTGCTCGACACGCGAGCCGTCAATCAAGATTAGTGAAGACGATGATGCTGCAATCTACTTCTCCTCCGGCACGACGGGTTTTCCAAAAGCGATTGTTCTTCAGCACCATTGTTTGATGCATTCCTGCAAGGTCGAGCAAAATCACCACGGCCAAACGAAGGACGATGTTTTCTTGTGTATCCCGCCGCTTTACCACACGGGCGCAAAGATGCATTGGTTTGGAAGTTTCCTCGTGGGCGGCAAGGCTGTTCTCTTGAAAGGGATCAAGCCTGAATGGATTTTGCGTGCAATTTCTGAAGAAAAATGTTCTATCGTATGGCTTTTGGTGCCTTGGGCACAAGATATCCTCGACACGATCGACCGCGGAGATGTAAAGCTCGAGGATTATAAATTAGAACAGCTTCGCCTTATGCATATTGGAGCTCAACCTGTTCCTCCAAGTTTGGTAAAGCGTTGGAAGGCAATTTTTCCTCATCACCAATACGATACAAATTACGGGCTTTCCGAGTCAACGGGGCCAGGATGCGTTCACCTTGGCGTTGAAAATATCGATTATGTCGGAGCAATCGGCGTGCCAGGATATGGCTGGGAAGCAAAAATTGTCAACCCCGACAGAACGGAAGTCGCTCCTGGCGGCGTAGGCGAATTGGCGGTGAAAGGCCCGGGCGTCCTCCGTTGCTACTATAAAAACGAAGAGGCGACGAAGGAAATTCTTGACGACGAAGGATGGCTTTATACGGGCGATATGGCGGAAATCCGCGACGGATTTATCTACCTTGTTGACCGCAAGAAGGATGTTATCATCAGCGGCGGCGAAAATCTCTATCCCGTTCAAATTGAAGATTTTCTCCGTGCGAACTCGGCCATTAAAGACGTTGCCGTGATCGGGCTTCCCGACGCCCGTCTTGGCGAAATCGCAGCTGCCATCATCGAGGTAAAAGAGGGGATGAGTCTCACGGAAGAAGAAGTGAATGATTTTTGTATGGAATTGCCGCGTTATAAGCGTCCGCGTAAAATTATTTTTGCTTCTGTTCCACGCAACCCTACAGGAAAGATTGAAAAACCGCGCTTGCGTGAGATTTACGGCGGTGGGAGTCTTGTTGCACAGCAAGTGGAACTTAGGAAGTGATTGATATGGATGACGACCTTATACGACAGGTAGAAGAAAAATTCCCTTTTGTCGCAAATGAGTATGCAAAAAATCTTGCGGCAAAATCAATTGCGTTCCGCAAGCAAATGGAGCTTGATGTAAGAGAACTCGACGACGAAGATGATTTTTCCGAGGATCCTTTTGGCGAGGATGGGGAGGCCAATTGTTGTTTAGGTTTGAAGCAGCGTTTCCCCGACCGTGTTTTGATTATGGCGTCGAATGCGTGCTTTATGAATTGCCGCCACTGTACGAGAAAGGGGCTTCTCAAACACGCAGATGTCGTGCGAACCGATGAAGAGCTTTCAGATTGCCTGATTTATATTCGCGAACATCCTGAAGTTAGAGACGTGCTTATTTCCGGCGGCGATCCGCTCGTTCTGCCTGATGACGAGGTGATGAGATTTGTCGATGCCGTTTCAAGTCTCGAGCAGGTTGAAGTCGTTCGCCTTTGCACGCGGGCTTTGAGCGTGAACCCTTCGCGAATCACGGATGAGTTGGCAAAGCGTTTAGGTCAGAATCAAAAGGTGTGGGTAAATACTCAATTCAACTGCGCAGACGAGTTGACTCAAGAAGCTTTCGACGCTTGTCAGAGGCTCGTTTCAAATGGCGTTTTGGTGTCGTGCCAGACGGTGCTTCTTGCAGGTGTCAATGATTCTGCAGAAGAAATGTTAAAGCTTTTCCGTGCTTTGCAGCGCGCGAAAGTGCGTCCATATTACGTTTTTGTGTGCGATCCGATTGCTGGAATTTCTCACTTCAGAGTGCCGCTTGAGAAGGCTATTGCAATAGAAAAAGAGTGCGCTGAAAAGATTGGCGGCTTGGGATTGCCTCGTTTCGTAGCAGACGTGCCAGGTTCAAAAAGAAAAGTGCCGATTTCAGAGTTGGATTAAAAAATGCAAGAAAACATGATTCCAAAGCCAGAGCGATTGCCGCTTGATATCATTTTTGAAGATGATGATATCATTGTAATTGAGAAGGCTCCTGGAATTATAGTTCATCCGGCTCCTGGGTATCCGTCCGGAACGCTTCTCAATGCATTGCTGCACCATTGCCCCAAAATGGCGGGAGTCGGCAGCGCGACCCGTCCGGGAGTAGTCCACCGTCTCGATATAGAAACAAGCGGTGTGATGGTATTTGCAAAAACCAATAGGGCGATCAAACCGCTGTTGAAAGATTTTGCGGAGCATACGAAAATCCGTAAAACATATCTTGGCGTCGTTCACGGCACGATGAATCCGCGAAAGGGTACGCTTGATACGCTTATAGGGCGAAAACCGTGGGACCCTAAGCGTATGGCGGTAGTGGAGACGAAAGGGCAGCAGGCGATTACGCATTGGGAGGTGTTGGGGAAGCAAGGCCCGATATCGCTCGTGGAATTTGTGATTGAGACTGGGCGCACTCATCAGATCAGAGTCCATGCATCGCACTTAGGTCATCCAATTGCAGGAGATAAATTGTATGGCTCGGATAATCTCGACAGGCGTATGGTCCAGCGCCCGCGCCGTCAACTCCTTCACGCCGTAAAGTTGGAATTAAACCATCCGATAACAAAAAGGCGAATGGAGTTTGTTTCTTCCCCGCCCGCGGATATCGTGTATGCAAGGTGATTTTGTTTTTTTACAGATGTTACGGAGTATGATAAAATAAGTTTATTTAAAAAAGGAGAAAAAAATGAAGAGTAAGATTATGTTGTCGGTGATTGGATTGGTGATGGGGTCTCTTTTTGCAGATCCGTACAAGGACGGTGATGTCGTAGTGTTCTTTGGCGATTCAATTACGCATGGTGGGCGCTACCATGAATTCATAACTGACTTTTACAGAACGCGTTTCCCGGAAAGACAGATCCGTTTCATTAACGCAGGTGTCGGCGGCGATGCGGCATCTCGTGCAATTAACCGAATTGACAACGATATTGTTCCATATAACCCTACGCACGTGACGATTCATTTCGGTATGAATGACGTCGGTAGACTTTTCTATTCGTATTATCCGGAAAAACGCGAGTTGACGGGTCGTGTGCGTGCAATTGAAGGTTGGTACAATAGCACTACAAGATTGGTCGGAGCGATAAAAAAAGCCGTTCCAAACGCGAAGTTGATGTATTTTACGCCAACGCCTTATGACGATACTGCCGTTAATACAAATAAGTCGTTTGGATTATATCATAGCCTCTTTGGGTGTAATGGAGGCCTTGCGATGATGGCAGGTCACGTTATTATAAGAGCCGAAAAAGAAGGCGTTCCCTATGTAAATTTTTACACGCCGTTGAATTCGTTTGTCTCGCGCCATCAGAAAAAGGATCCTTCGTTTATGATGACGAGAAAGGACCGTGTCCACCCGACAGCAATTGGTCATGCGATTATGGCATGGACTTTCTTGGAGGCGCAGAATGTTCCTTCAACCGTTTCCGATGTTGAAATTGATGCGAAGGAGTTGAAAGCTCTCAAGTGTGATAATGCGACGGTAAGCGATATTTCCGGCGGCGAAAACGCGCTTCAATTCAAGATGCTTGCAAAATCGCTTCCGTTCCCTGTAGTGTCAAACGCCGTTCCTTATATTGCTGAATTCAATGTTGAAGAAAAGTTCAACCGCGAACGCCTTTGTGTGAAGGGGCTTTCAAGCGGTGAATACGAATTGACAATCGGCACGAATGTCGTCGGCAAGTGGACTTCCGAAGAATTGGAAAAGGGTATATTGTTGGGCTTTAATACGAAGACCCCCCAATACGCTCACGCGCAGGAAGTGTTTAGGCGTCAGGAAGCCGTTATGTACAAGGAACGTACTGTCCGCAATGCTCACTACGCCCGTTGGTGCCTTACGGGCAAGGTAGATGTCAATGATGCGAAGAAGGTTTCCGAGTATTACGAGAAACAAAAGGAAATTGACAAAAATTTCGCCAAAAACTTCTTTATTAAATTTACCCCTCAATATATTGAATATTGGCCAAAACATGAAGAAGTTCATGCTCAGCTCTGGGAGGAGCAGGAAGATATCCGAAAATTCGCCCAACCAAAAGAATTGAAATACGAGATTAAAAAGGTTAAATAAACACTTGTCAAAAGTGATAAAATACGATATAATATTAACTCAAAATTTGAAGAGGAGAAGAAAACATGAGCCAACATCGTAGTCTTAGAGGATCAGGCAAGATCACAACCAAGCGTAACGTTTTGAAGCGTTTCGAACGCGTCGATTTACTCCAGAAGCGTGGAGAATGGACGGATAAGAGCCGTGGTTTGGGTTTGAAAAAGACAAAGCCTGAAGATTAATGAAATCCTTTTTGAGGATTTTGTAATTACTAACCCCCCGACTTATAAAGTAGGTCGAGGGGTTTCGTTCTAAAAAAGGGGGTGTAAAGATGAGCATTAAAAAAACTTGCGCTAAAAAGAAATGTTGCTGCAAAAAAAGCTGTGTAAAAGAGTCGAAAATGAATGTGGTGCAAAAGATTCTCGCTGCACACATCGTTGAAGGCGATCCGGAAGTAGATAGCGAACTCGGTATTCGCATAGACCAGACGCTTACGCAAGACGCAACTGGCACAATGGCATATTTGCAATTTGAATCTATGGATGTTCCGCACATCCGCAATGAGTTGGCGGTAAGTTATGTGGACCATAACACGGTTCAAATCGGTTTTGAAAACGCTGACGACCATGACTTCCTTGCAAGCGTTGCAAAGAAGTACGGTATCGTTTATTCAAAGGCAGGAAACGGAATTTGCCACCAACTTCATCTTGAACGTTTCGGCAAGCCTGGCAAAACTCTTCTTGGTAGCGATTCCCACACCCCGACAGGCGGCGGCATCGGTATGATTGCAATCGGCGCTGGCGGTATTGATATCGCAGTTGCCATGGCGGGCGGTGCATTTCATATCCCGACTCCAAAAATTGTCGGTGTTAAATTGACGGGCCGCCTTTCCAAAGGATGCAGCGCAAAGGATGTGATTTTAAAAGTCCTTTCAATTTACGGAACGAAGGGTAATGTCGGAAAGATTTTCGAATATTACGGCCCAGGTGTAGCAACGCTTGACGTTCCAAGCCGTGCAACAATTACGAATATGGGTGCGGAGCTTGGCGTCACCACGTCTGTATTCCCGTCCGATAAAGTTACACGTCAATTCCTTGAAGCCCAAGGCCGCGGCAAAGATTGGGTTGAGCTCGTTGCGGACAAGAATGCTACATACGACGAAACGGTTACGATTGACCTTTCCAAGATTGAACCTCTCATGGCCGCGCCTCATTCTCCAGGTAATATCGTTACCGTCAAATCAATGAAGGGCAAGAAGGTCAATCAAATCATGATTGGATCTTGCACAAACTCTTCCTATCGCGATATCCGTACGGTTGCCCTTTATTTGAAGGGTAAGCATGTCGCAGACGATGTTGAGGTCGGTATCGCATGCGGCTCTCGCCAGGTCGTTAATATGCTCGTAGAAGACGGCTCTTTGGCAATCCTCATAAAGGCAGGGTGCCGTATTTTGGAAAACGCTTGCGGTTTTTGTATCGGCGCTCACATGAGTCCTAGAACAGAGGCTATTTCCCTTCGCACGAACAACCGTAACTTTGAAGGAAGAAGCGGAACTAAGTCTGCGCAAGTTTACCTCGTCTCTCCGGAAACGGCGGCAGCAGCGGCTCTTACGGGCAAGGTTGAAGACCCTCGCAAGAATGCGGTTTCATCTGTTCCTGCACCTAAGAAATTCCCTATTGATGATGCAATGTTCCTTTATCGCAACACGGCAGGAAAGGGTGTTAAGAAGACGGAAATCGTTCGCGGACCTAATATCGCCCCGGTTCCAAAGGGTGTTCCTTTGGCAAAATCCATCAAGGGTGTTTGCACGATTAAGGTCGGCGATAAAATTACAACGGATCATATCATGCCTGCAGGTGCTCGTTTGAAATTCCGTTCAAACATTCCTCAATATGCAAAATTCGTGTTTGAGCCGTGCGATGCGTCTTTCCACGACAAGTGTATGGCAAATAAGGAAAAAGGTCTTGCAAACGTTATTATCGCGGGCGAATCCTATGGTCAGGGTTCGAGCCGTGAACATGCGGCGCTTTGCCCGATGTTCCTTGGTGTAAAGGCTGTCGTTGCAAAATCAATCGAACGCATTCACCGTGCAAACCTCGTGAACTTTGGTATTGTCCCATTCATTTTTGACGATGCAAAGGTTTATGATAAAATCAATGCAGGAGATGAGGTTGAATTTTCCAACATCCTTGAAGCAGTGAAGGGTGACGGAAAGGTTACGATCAAGATCGGCAAAAATACGTTTACAGCAACGGCCACGCTTTCCGATCGTGAAAAACACCTCATTCTTTGCGGTGGTCTTCTCGCTTCCCTCAAGTAAGAGAAAGGTTTTGTTATGCGTAAGGATTTGGGTAAATTAAAGTCGCTTGGAAATACTGTTCAAGCGTCGATGTCGTACGATCCGTCAATGTTGGATTCTTTTTCCAACGCTCATCCCGATCGTGATTATTGGGTTACTTTCACGTGCCCTGAATTTACGACTCTTTGCCCAAAGACTATGCAGCCAGACTTTGCGACTTTGACTATCCGCTACGTGCCCGATAAAACACTGGTGGAATCAAAGTCGTTAAAGCTCTATCTCTTTGGCTTTCGCAATCACGGCGATTTTCACGAAGATGTAATCAATGTGATTTACAACGATTTGGTGAAACTTCTTTCGCCGAAATATATGGAGGTCTTTGGAAAATTCGCCGCTCGTGGCGGAATTTCCATTGATCCGTTTGTCAATGGCGGCAAGGGGGCGAAGTGGAAAAAGCTTGCTGAAGCACGCTTTGCCCAATGGAGCGGAGTGCGCCCTTAAGATGAGGCTTACCTCAAGACCGAAAAGAAAAACGTTTCCGTTAAACGTGATAGTTGACGGGAAGCGTGTCCTTGTTGTCGGAGGAGGGGCTGTTGCCACCAGAAAAGTTTCGTTGTTGTTGGAAGCTGGAATTGATGTTTCATTGATTTGCCCTGAGGCGACTCAAAAACTTGTAGACCTTGAATCTCAAAATCAAATAACGTGGAAAAAGCGTGTTTGGCAAGAGGGGGATTCGTTAGGATTTTCTCTCGTTTTTGCATGCACGGATGATAAGCATGTAAATCGTGCAGTATTAGATGATGCCCGCAAAAACAACGTCCTTTGCTGCTGTGCAGACGGCAATTGGGCAGAGGGGGATTTTACGACTCCTGCAATCGCTCGATTTGAAGACATTGTAGTTGCAGTGTCTACGAGCGGGCAAAATTGCCGTAGCGCAAAAGACGTGCGAAATTCCATTTTAGATAGTTTCTCAACATTCCGCGAATCTGAACTCGTCGTTATCGGTACATCCGATACGCTTTTGCCTTCTAAAAAGAGAGCCCCGTATCATTTGCCTGGATCGGAACGCGCTATCTTGGGAAAAATGTTGACGGGGATAAAAGGTATTCGGGAATTTTTTATTCTCAATACATGCAATCGCGTAGAAGTAATTGCAATGGTTGAGAAGGGGGATGAGAATTCAATTTCAATTATGAAACGCCTGACGGGGCTTGATAAACTTTTGGAAAAAGAACGCTTCCTCTTAAAAGGATATGAGGCATTCCGTCATTTGGTGCGTGTTGCGGGCGGATTGGAATCGTCTCTTTTAGGAGAAGCGCATATCGTCTCGCAATTTAAGGACGCTTTGACCGAGGCGTCAGGATTCGGTTGGGCGGGGCCGGAAATTAAGGAACTTGGCGCAGAGGTCTTGCGCGTTTCAAAAGATGTTCGACATGAAATTGAAGGCCTTTTGCATGTTGCTGAAATTGATCAGATTGCCGTGAAGTATTTGTCTGTCCATGGAGGGCTTGACGCTTCTACGAAAGTGATGGTTATCGGTACAGGTATGGTCGGCACAGGTATTGTGGACGCGCTATCGTCTTCTAACGTGCCGATTACGTGGGTTTATCACATTCATAAGAAGGACGAAAAAGAAAATGTAAAATTCGTTCAGCTTGATGATTTGGAAAATCATCTGGGCGATGTCGATATAATTCTTTCTGCTGTTGATTCCTCTAAAAGTGTTGTCACTCCTTCAATGGCTTCAAAGGTGCTTGATAGAAATGTTCTTTTCGTTGATTTAGGAGTCCCTCGCAATATCGATCCTTATTTTGATGATTTAGGCCATGGAGTGACGGTTGCGGATTTAGATGATTTAAAACTTTGGCACAGAGTGAAAACAGGAACTCTCAATGAAGTAACTGCTCGTGCAGAATCGATAATTAAAAGAGAATACGCTGGGTTATAGGTGTCGATTTTTTTTGTGTTTTTTGATTGCGTTCTATCGTTAAATTTGATAATTTTTAGTTGAAATAATGTTGTTAGGTAAGGCCGTGTGGTCTAGCTTAAGAACATGTAAAAGGGATTGCATTAGGAGAAAAGTATGTCTATTGATAAAGTTAAATGTTCGTTGAGTAAGACATTTATTGCAGCACTTGCCATCGCTCCGATTTCGATGTTTGCTGAACAACGCACATGGACTGGAGCAGTTGATACACTTTGGAGTAATGCCGGGAACTGGTCTCCAGAAGGTGTTCCTCAGGCGGGTGATGATGTAACGATTCCAGGCTCAACATCAGTTATTATTGTCGAGGATATGCCCAATCTTAATTCTCTTGATTTGACGGGAACATTGATGACCTCAAACTGGTTTACCGCCGTTAGAGCCGATACGATTACGATCAATAAAAATGGCACGCTTACTTGCGGCGATCCCTTTACATCGTCGGAGTCTTCAAACCGCATTTGGGTTGTTTGTCGCGATCTTACAGTAGCTTCTGGCGGAAAAATCAATGCGAACGACA
>JAGCMU010000030.1 GCA_017646325.1 Kiritimatiellia bacterium | reverse complement strand
TTTTCATTTCCTAAAACCCCATAAATATCATCAAGCCTCTTTGAGACCTCTCTCACATTCCCCTGTCCGGAAACGCTGATCGGATAAGGATCCACCGCGAGAATATCGGCAATATCCTTTTGGTAACGAAAACTCGCAGGATAAAGAAGCACCGTGTACGTTGGGTGATGGGGATCGTTTTCAGCCATCGCCTTTCGGCATGCTTCCCATTTCCAAACGCATTCGTCCTGTGGTTCGTCGACAATGTAATGCATTCGCGTATACGGCTTGTCACTCAACCCCTTCGCCCAGTTACCAAGATTCTCGGGCCAGCGGTGCTTATTTTCCGACAAAAGCCCTTGGTTGAGCGGTTCAAGCGTCGGATATGAGCCATTGTGCCAATTCATCGAATGCTGCAAATCGATTCCAAGCTCCTTGATTTTAGGCCACATATCGGGATGTCCGCCGTACATCCCAAACGGGAACCACGCTTCGCCGTTTTTAAGAAGCACGTTATCTTGATCAATCATCACCTGCGATGGCGTCGGCTCAACGATTTTAAAGACACCCTCCGCGTAATGTGGTTTTGATTTCCCCATCTCCGCCACTTCAACGACGAGGCGATAATCGCCGGCTGGAGTTTTAATCGGAATTTTTGCATCAAACGCCACGCTTCTTTTTCCCTTTATCAAACGACCCATTATAGACCAAATGCTCTTACCTTTTTCATCGATGACTTTCGCCCTCCATCGAGCCGTCGCTATTTTTTCTTTACCTGGATTAACTTCAAATCCAAGCTCAATATTTGCCTTCCTTCGCTTGGTCGATACCATCTTGCGGTAACGCGGCAATTTGAGAGTAATTAAATCCGAGAAAGTCTGTTTGCGATCGATAAGAACGATTTCTTCTCCGTCGCCATTGAGCGTAAGACGGACAGTCCCTTCTCCTCGGATGGTATTTGCTCCCTTTATAAAAAATCCCACTCCTTTACCAGACGCGACTCCTTTTGAAACTCTCTTTACGACCGAGGTCCCGTCCACTGAAGAGATGACGAGTTTCAGCGTGTATTTTGAAGGAGCAAGAGAAGCATTCTTTTCCGAGGCGATTTCAATCGAGGCGTTCACAATAGCGTTCGTTAGTGCCCAGCCTTCGTGAGCTACGACTTCCAATCCCGCGCGATGAAGCTCGGTTGCCGCGCGCATATTTTCAAAGAAAGAAAAATAAGGCGTGCGCAAATTCGTGAGATACACCATCCCCTTGCCGTAATGCGCCATAATCGCGCACGGCTCGTTGTGGCGGCCGCACTTCAAAAGCGGCTTCCACGCCTTGCCGGCATTTTGAAGCAGGAAGTGATACCACAAAATGCCGCCGTCGACTTGCGCGGAGGGAAACGTGCGGATTGAGGGTTCCTTGGGGAATTTTTGGAGCCACGCCGGATACCATCCGCGGTACCCTTGATACTCGGGATGTTTATAATCTTCACCGAGGAAGTCTGTCCAGAAGAATTTATCCGTATAATTGCAGTCCGGCACAACGATCGCGCCGCCGCGTTCAAGAAATTTTTTAAACGATTCAGCGTTTGCTTCTTCATTTAAAAATTGAGGCGCGAGCGGATGAATGGCAACCATATCAAGCGTTTCAAGATCGGCGAGAAGACTCGAACGGACCTCATCGACATTCGAATCATCATCCTTTACAACATACGATTTCAATTCCCATCCGTCCGTCGTATGGAATGGAAGCGACGTATATTCATCGGCATGGTATTTCTTGTTCGCAAGAAAACCGACCTTAAATGGCTCTGCAATTACACTTGCAAAAACAGCAAGCGTAGATAAAAACGCAATTCTTTTCATACTTTGATATCTCGTTTTATGATTCACTTTGAAAACGACTACATTTACATAACGATTATTGAAAGACCGAGTTTGTACGGAGTCCACTTCACAACCCACATCCACTGACCGGCCTTGGCTAGCTCAACCTTTCCAAGCGGCGGCTCGGACGTTTCCGTCGCATCAAAACGCTTCCAATATGTCGTTTTATCGTTAGAACTGCAATCTTCCCATGCAACCATCTTTTCTGCGAGCAGCGCATTCCAATCGGCATCTCCCTTTGGAACATGGATGCGGATATTCAATGAAGCGACACCCTCAAAAGCGGCAGCATGAATTGGAATAAAGCTCTCAAACCAGACATCTTTTATGCTTGCGCACTCGAAAAACATTCTATTTTTCAGACCACATGTTGCACTTGAGCGAACAACCAGATTTGTAATTTTTATTCTTTCACAAAGCCCTTCGCTGTCATTTTCCCCTTCTATAAAAAGAGGGTCGACTTTACCGATTTTACCTCCAAGAACCAGGCTCCCCTCTAACTTTAGCGCTCGATAAAATGCAGCCCGTCCGATATTAGTAATCGTACTTGGAAGGAATGGCTCGATTCTCGCAACGCCACTCCCATCAAATGCGTTATATTGAATAAATTCACATCCTGGCGGCAAAATAACCGTATCAACATTATACAAGCGAAATGCTTTATATCCAAGCCCAATAATCTTTCCGTCCTCAACCCCCTTTGAAAGATCAATCTCGCTCGTCCCTAAAGATGAAGCTACAGAATGTGCATCTCCATTTTGAGGATAAAGTGCGTTAAGAGATCCTTTGACTTTCAAAGTCCAATACTCATCCGAAATGGCATTAGAACCGTTAAAAAACCATTTCCTCTTAAAATAGGGAATCAAAGTTTTCGGCGAATCGACAACAACCGTGATTGTCGCATTTGAAACGTCATTCTCTGCGACTTTGCCGAACCAACGAGCGAATGGTGCATCTGTCGTAGCGATCGCACTGACTGTAAAACTCGATCCCGCGGCAACGAAATCGCCGTCTCGTTCTGCGTTCGTTATTTCCATCGTACCAAGTGTTTCCGGATATTTTATCTCCACCTTATAACTTGCAGTCGACATTTTCCAACGCAGTTTAAAGTATCCGTTCTTATCAGGATTAAAGGTGAATGACTTATCCGTTGAAGACGAAACCAAATTCCATTCACTGTCAACATACTCATAAAGTTCATATCCGTCACACGCGTACTTTGTCGTTCCTGCCGCGTCAAGTGCATAAGAGGCACTGCACGATAATGAATCGGATGAAAGAGTATAATCTCCAATCTCAGGAACGATATCCGAGGCTGAAAATGCCCCATCCAAATCCGTCTCTACAAGAAGACGCTTTGACGAGG
>JAGCMU010000029.1 GCA_017646325.1 Kiritimatiellia bacterium | reverse complement strand
TTACGGCCTTATCAGCACATCGGGGAATACACTTTTAGGAGCATTGATATCCAAAGCCCGTTGCATCCACCATTCACAAGAATCGGCGAACTCTTCAAAAGAATCTTTCATCTCCGCGAGATTGGCGTTAGGAGAGATTTCGCGCCACAGAAGAGCTTTTTGAGCGCTTTCATCCCAGGCGAGAGACGCTTCCTCGCGCAAAAGACGCCCCGCGACATACGAAGCAAACTGCGGCAAATCATCTGAAGTGACATCAAGATAATGCTTAAGCACAATGCGATTGCCGATATTTTCGGCAATAATCTCCCATCCGTCTACGCGAAACGCATAAACAGACAAACCCTGAGAAACCTTCTCAGGATAACCAATTGCACTGGCCAATTTCGAAATCATATAACCAATCTACAATTCCATTACAATGCTATCCGATAGAGCGGACAGCAACCCTTCTTTCTGTTGCTTATAAGATATCATAAACGAGGGGTTACTGTCAAACCCGAATCTTGATATTTGTAAATTACCCCATGTATAGAACGGGAAAGCCGATTTACTCTTCTACTACAACAACCTTGCGGCCATTTGAAAGAGTTGGATCGCTCGTATCGTAAACAACGAACTTGAAACCTTCAAATTTTCTCGACAATTCTTCAGTGATATATTCCGCAACGGCTTGTACATTGCCTACGTCATCATCTGAAAAACCTATTGAAACGCTCTTTCCCAATCCTCCTGTCCGCTCCAATATATGGAAGAGATGCTCGACAAAATCCTTTACTGCAAATTCCTTTGCCAATTCCGGTTGATGAACATTAGACGCTTCTGTAATACGCAGACTAAAATCTGCATCATTTGCAAGCATTCGCTTAAAATCGGGATTTGTCACTGCATGGTAGCGACACATCGTCAAATAGTAATCGAGCTCTTCCTCATCGCTGCCGAATTTGGTCATCTTATCAAGCCACCATCTGTACCCGCGCAAATTCTGCATCATCTCTTCTTTTTCTTCTTTTGTCAGAATGGTTTCGATAAAGATTTTTAGGGCCTCGCGAATCGTCGCCGGAGCATGTCCTCGCGCAGTCACCACGGCAAAGAGCCGTCCTTCGCGCAATGTGTTGCGTAAAGTCTCAAAAGAAGGCCCTGGCTTCTCGCCTTGCAGAACCCGTTGAAGCGCGACCTTTGTATCGTGAATAAACGCCGATTTTTCCACCTCTGGCGTAGAATCCGTAAAATCGCGATAGGCTGCTGCCGCGCCACCTTGAGAAGGGAAACGATAATTTTTAGTATCCGTACGTATCAGGGCAAATGTACTCGTCGGAATAGCGACGCTCTTCCATTCCCCGTCGGGCATCAATTTTTCAAGATATACACGCGTCGGCATGTGAAGAATATTATCATCCCAGTCGAAAATATAAAATTTAAAATCCCTCAAAGGAATGTCGACATTTACCAATCTTGAATCTATCATCTCTAATTTCATAAAACGCCCCTAAAGTATCAGTTTAAACAGTTTCTTTCTGCAAAAAACTTTATCAAATTTTTTATTGATTGGCTAGGATATTGTTTCCCAAATCTTTTCATCTCTTTCAAAGTCAAAGGCGCAAAGCGGGCATCTTTTTTCGACATTTGCATGAGAGACTGGAATTTCACCTGCATTAAATTCATTTCCACAAGCCCCGAAGGCTTTTGCATCAAACCGTAACAAGCCCAATACAAAGCTGCCGTACTTGATTCTTTCCAATCTAATTTGCCATATTCCTTTTCCAAATCTTTCATGACGTTTGGAAGCATCATGAGAGACGTCCAATTTCCTGATTTTTCAATTTCTTCAACTTGTTCACGCCATTTTTCGCGATAATAATATGATGCGCTGTCAGTATCAATTGATATTTTCAAAAGGTACAACCATGCAATTTCGCGACACAACTCAGGACTATTCGGATTCATTCGCAAGCCGTCGTCTCGCAAAAGACGAAGACCAGACTCTACCCACCTCCATCTGTCCGAAGGTGTACTCATCATAACAGAAACATTGTACGATAAATTCCACGCCGTATACGCCCATACCTCGGGTGTATGAGGCTCTAAAAACGTAAGCCACGCCCCGAGTTGGGCCAATTCCGCATAACGCCCTTCACTTTGCAAACGCTCTAATCGAAACCATACCACTTCCGTAGCAAGGCTTCTAAAACCGCCTAAACACGCCACAATAAAATCAGCCATTGGCGAGGGAGCAATCTGTTCCTTCGTCGCTTGTTTTTTTTCCACATTTCTCGATGCGCCACTTTGCAGCCACCACGATGATACCGCCAAAACGGCAATACTCACAAGAGGTGCGAGATATTGTAACGTTTTTTTCATCATCAAAGGAATCCGTTCTCGGCGAGCATTTCCATTGTAAGCGTACCTCCAGAGCTTTTAGTATTTTCCATTTCCTCCGCTCTGCGCGCATACCTTCCTAAAACATCGCTCTCAAGATTTACCTTGCTGCCGATCCTTAATGAACCAAGAGTCGTTTCTGATGCCGTCGTCGGAATGATGTCGACTTGAAGCCAATCGTCACCAAGGCCGCTCACAGTAAGGCTCACGCCGTCAACCGTGATCGATCCTTTTAATACTGTCGCAGCAGCAATAACTCTACCGCACGAAATCTTCAAAGAGAAATCCCGACCTTTTTGTGTTTTGGCGACAATCGTCCCTCTTCCATCCACATGGCCTTGAACAATATGGCCACCTAAACGATCACCCGCTCTAACAGCCCTTTCAAGGTTCACCATGGCTCCAGGCACAAGTTCGGAAAGCCCCGTCTTGTTTTCCGTTTCTCTCAAAACATCGGCGGTAAAGCGTGTCGCGTCACAATCGACAACAGTTAAACAAACGCCATTGACCGCGACTGATTCTCCTTTAATAAGGGCGTCAGGCCAGGGAGTAAATGTAAATTCCAATACAAGTGATTTTCCCCGGGAAACTCTTTTGACTTTCCCGATTTTTTGAATCAATCCCGTGAACATAATTTCCACCTCGCAATCACATCTTTTTCTTCACACGGCATCAATGAAATCATCTGTCCCCTTTTCGACTCGGAAATTGGTTTGTTTCCTATTATCACCGGAGAAAGGACACTGACCCATTCGTCTACAAGACCTTCTTCATAAAGTGAAAGTGCAAGCTTCATCCCACCTTCACAAAGAACGTGCATAACATTCATCTTTCCCAACTCTTCCATCACGCCACGCAATCCACCCATTTTCGACGGTGTCATGACAAGAGTTTTATTCTTTGCGCCATCAATAAAAATCTGCGCATCCTTAGGTAGATTTCCAGTTTCGGAAATAACGACACGAATTAAATCATCATTCGCTTTTCCATGCGACAACAAAGAAGGATTGTCAGCTCTCACAGTTTGAGCTCCAACCATTATCGCATCACAACGCTCGCGATAAAGACCGGTATGTCCGCGTGCCGCCGAAGAAGAAATCCACTTTGCGTCCCCTTCGTTATCGCAAATTTTCCCGTCGAGAGACATTGCCAGTTTAACGGTCACAAATGGCAACTTTTGCGTCACATGCTTCTTAAAAGGAAGGATCAACTGTTCCGCTTCATTTTTTAAAAGACCCGATCCCCACCCGATACCGTTATCTTCAAAAATTTTCGCGGCGCACAATCTGTTAACTGGATTAGGATCGTCACACGCCCAAACAACTTTGGAAATCTTCGCTGCGATAATTGCATCCGTACATGCGCCAACACGCCCCTTCTTGGAACAAGGCTCCAAAGTGCAATAAAGAACGGCTCCTTCAGGTGACTCTTCACAGTTTTTTAATGCCGCCGCTTCAGCGTGATCCAAGCCACACTTTACGTGACGTCCACGACCTATTATTTTTCCGTTTTTTACGACAACAGCCCCCACTGGCGGATTTGGACGGGTATGTCCTGCACTTTCCCATGCAAGGCAAATCGCCTCGCTCATAAAAACAACGTCATCTGCCGTAAAGTCTGAAATCATACATTTTCCTACTTTGATTCAGGAGCAGATTGTTTTTCCAACAACGACTTTGAAAAACGGTCCAACACGCCATTGACAAAACGACTGCTCTGAGTAGAAGAGTAATACTTTGTTATGTCAACAGCTTCGTTAATAATGATTGGATGAGGAATATCAGATGCATTAAGCATCTCCCAAACAGCTAAACGAATTGCATTACGCTCAACCGTACCTAAACGGTAAAAAGACCAATTCTCAAGATATGGTTCGATTGTACTATCTATTTCCGCAACACTTTCCCACACTCCGCGAATACGTTCCTCTGCAAACGCGCGGATTCTTGGCAACGCACGAATGTCGTATTTTTCATCTGAGGTCAACAATGGAATGATTCCATATTCTTGTTCCTCCAATGCCCGAGACTCTTCTCCCTTAACTAATTTCCAAAAGGCATGAAGAGCTTCTTCAGGAATTTCATTTTGAAATTCTGGATTCAAATCTAATTGGCAAAGCATTTGCAATGCCCATTCACGACCATTTCTGCGTTTAACCATTTCAAAGAACCTTTTTTTCTTTTTGCAACACCTAAAATTATACCAAAAAAATCATAAATAGGGAACCGCCCACCAAAAACCGAAAAGCGCAATATGTAATAGTGCCCCGTGGGAAGGCGTTTTTATTGACACGCAAGAAGAGTATATGGTATTATTCGTCATTAGTAGAATAACGAAAAAGAAAGAAAAAACAATGAACGTCTTAGCTATTGGTTGTCATCCGGATGATATTGAAATCGCATGCGCAGGAACGCTTGCAAAATGTGTAAAGCGCGGAGACAAAGTTTTCGCAGCTCACCTTTGTACAGGCTCTCTTGGACATCAAATCATTCCGCCAGAAGAGCTCGTCCCCATGCGTGCTGCAGAGGCGCGTGAAGCGGGGAAACTTGCAGGCATTGAAGTTATTGACGGTTTTTTTGGCGATCTTGATATTTATTCCGACAACAAGGAAAGCCGCGACAAGGTTGTTGAAGTCATTCAATACGCGCAGCCCGATGTGATTATCACACACAATCCCGATGATTACATGCCCGATCACACTGCAACATCGCGACTTGTTTTTGACGCCGCTTTCACAGCCACCCTTCCGAACTGGCCGTCAAAAACGCGTAAGGCTGCAAAGCTCGTCCCCATCTACTATATGGATACTCTTGCAGGCGTCAATTTTGTACCAGAAGAATTTGTCGACATTACAGATGAAATAGATCTTAAAATCCAAATGCTCGAATGTCACCATTCTCAACTCGACTGGATGCGAGAGCACGACAACATTGATTTTGCCGACATGGTCCGCACTTGTTCGCGCTACCGCGGCTACCAATGCGGTGCATCATATGCCGAAGGCTTCCGCCTTTGTAAAGCATATCTGCGCGGAACTACAAAACGTCTTTTGCCATAAGGGATAGAAAGAGGCAAAAACATGTCAGTAGATACGATGAAAGATCTCATTAAAAAACTCAACGATGCCGCCGACGCATATTACAACGGCAAAGATGAGTTAATGACAGACTTCGAATGGGATGCGTTATTCGATAAATTAAAAAAACTTGAAGAGGAATCAGGTATTATCTTGCCTGATTCGCCTACCCATAAAGTATCTGCCGATTCTATTGCAGGAAATAAAGAAGAGCACGAGCATCCCGCGCTTTCTCTTGCAAAAACAAAACTACCTATCGACCTTGTAAAATGGGCTCAAGGACGGGCGATTTGGATTTCATGGAAGCTTGACGGGCTTACTCTCGTTGTCACCTACGACAACGGAAAGCTTTCAAAAATAGTCACGCGAGGCGATGGTGCAATCGGAACAAACATTTCACACCTTGCCTCGGGTATAAATGGCATTCCTGCAACGATTCCAGAAAAAGGACATTTGGTCCTTCGCGGAGAGGCGGTGATATCGTATAAAGATTTTGAAAACTACATTGAGTTTTCTCAAGAAGATTATGCCAATCCCCGCAACTTGGCGTCGGGCTCTCTTTCTCTTAAAGACCCCGAGGAATTAAAGCCGCGTAAGCTCCAATGGCTCCCCTTTTCTCTCGTTCACTCCGACAAGAACTTTTCCTCATGGGGAGAACAGATGGATTTCATCGCGTCACTCGGATTCAATCCGGTTGAACGCGAAAAAGTTGATTTGCCAACTCTTGAAAATGTCGAAAAGTGCATCGAAGGATGGACAAAGAAAGTAACAAATTCAGAAAACCCCTTCCCTGTTGACGGGCTTGTTGTCACTTACGACGATGTAGAATTCTCAAAAACAGGAAGCGTTACAGGCCACCATGCGACTCGTGGAGGTCTTGCTTTCAAATGGCAAGACACACAAGCAATAACCCGTCTCAATCACATTGAATGGTCTTGCGCAGTTTCGTCTATCTCCCCCATTGCCGTTTTTGACGCGGTCCAGCTTGAAGGCACTTCCGTTCAACGCGCAAGCCTATGTAACATCTCCGAATGTGAACGTTTAGGGATTGGCGGCAAGGGAACGGAAATCGCCGTAATAAAAGCGAACAAAATCATTCCTAAAGTTGTAAGCGTCGTAAACAAAGTCGGCGATTTTGAAATCCCTCAAAACTGCCCAATTTGCAACGCCCCGACAAAAATTGAAATTGCAGAATCAGGAACGAAAAAACTTTCATGCACGAACGAATGGTGTATTGCAAAAGAACTCCGTAAACTCGAAAAGTTTGTTTCGATAGATGGGCTCGACATTAGAGGATTGTCAGAGCAGACTCTTTCTCGGCTCATCAAAAATAACCTCATAAAAACTATCGTTGATATTTACCACCTTCACGAAAATTTTGACAAGATTGCCTCTTGGGACGGGTTTGGATTAAAATCTGCAAACAACTTGATGAAGGCAATTGAAAATTCTCGAAACGCAAAGCCCGAAAAATTCTTGGTTGCTCTCTCAATTCCTCTTTGCGGCGTAGATATGGCAAAGCGCCTCATGGAAACTTACGGTGACATAAAAACACTTGTAGAGACAACCATTCAAGCAAGCGAAGAATTATTCGGTAACGACATATTTGCAAACATCGACGGAATAGGCCCAATGCGTTCTCAAGCTTTCGTTGAATGGTTTAGAGAGCAACACAACAGGGAATTGGTTTCTCTCTTAATGAAAGAACTTACGTTTGAACCGTATAGATCAACTGCGTCTAAAACTGGCACGTGCCAAGGTTTGACGTTTGTTATTACAGGAGACGTTCACCATTATGCCAACCGCAACGAGTTGAAAACATTCATCGAATCGCAAGGCGGCAAAACGAGCGGGGCTGTTTCAAAATCTACGAACTACCTAATCAACAACGACATCGCATCCACATCAGGGAAGAACAAGAAGGCAAAAGAATTAAATATTCCAATAATTTCAGAAGACGAATTTATTGAAAAATTCTCTTTATAAAACGAATCCTTTAATGGTAAAATATCAAAAACACAAACAATCGAAGGAGAACAAATGAAAACGAAAATCATCAATGCTCACGTCATCAGCCCAGGCGTTGACATGAAAAAGGCGACGATCGTCATTCAGAACGGCAAAATCAAATCCGTAGGAACAGAATGCAAGGACGAAAAATTTGACGAGATTATCGACGTCAGAGGCAAATATGTCGTTCCTGGATTCATCGACGTCCACCTTCATGGCGCTTGCGGCTACGACGTATGCGATGAGGATAAGCCTGAAGCTATTGAAAAAATCGCCGAAGCAAAGCTCGCCGAAGGTTGTACGTCATTCCTTCCAACTACCCTCACCGTTGCAAACAAGACGCTTATGAGCGCGGCGAAAAAAGTCGCGGCATATAAAAAAGCCGGCGAAAAATTTGCAAAGGTAATTGGCATTCACCTTGAAGGGCCATTCATCAATCCTTCCTGCTGTGGCGCGCAAAATCCTGAATTCGTCCGCAAGCCCGACATTAAAGAAGTTTTGAAAATTTCAAAAGTTTCACCCGTGAAACTCGTCAGCTTCGCAGTCGAAGAAAAAGGCGGCGAAAAGTTTGTTGAAGAGTGCTTTAAAAATGGAATCGTTCCAAGCTGCGGACATACGGGCGCAACTCTTGCGCAATTTATGCCTGGATATGAGAAAGGTCTTCGCCATCTTACACACTTCTGCAATCAAATGACGAAACTTCACCACCGTGAAATCGGTATGGTCGGTGCAGGCTTTTTGATTGACGATTTGAACACGGAAATTATCTGCGACAAAATCCACCTTTCTCCTGATATGCTCCGTCTCATCTTCAAAAAGCGTCCTATCGAACACATTCAAATGATTACCGACTCTCTTCGCTGCTCACACCTTGAAGACGGTTATGCATTTGAAATGGGCGGATTAAAGGTTCTCTTAAAGGGCGGCGAAGCCCGCCTTGTCGAAGGCGGCGCTCTTGCAGGCTCCACTCTTTGGATGAACCAGGGCCTTAAGAATTTACGCGAAGTGACAGGTCTTCCGCTCAAGGATCTCATCCGCGTAACTTCTTGGAACCAGGCGATCGAACTCGGTCTCGGCAAGCAGCTCGGCAAGATCGAAAAAGGCTTTACCGCTGATATTGCAGTTCTCGATCCAAAAACATTCAACGTTTGCGCAGTGTTTGTAAATGGAGAACAACGCATCTAATTCAATCACCGAAAGTAAAACCAAGGGCATTTTGGCAATTCTTGTCTCTGCCCTTGGTTTTGCCTTTATGGGAATGTTTGTGAGATTGGCGGACGATTACGGTTCGCCAATTTCTCCTTTTCAAAAATCTTTCTTTCGCAACATTGTAGCATTTTTGGTGGCGCTCGTTTTTTTCGCAAAAGCGAAAGAAAAAAACATTTCTCTAATACGCTCTTCTTTCCCTATTCTTATTTTACGCTCGATCTGCGGAACGCTTGGCGTTTTCGGCAATTTCATCGCATTAAGCTATATCCCTATCGCCGACGCCATGGCGTTAAATAAAACATCGCCTTTTTTCGTCGTTCTTTTCAGTTGGCTTTTCATGAAAGAAAAGATTTCGCTCAAACAATCTCTTGCCATTGTGATTTCTTTTATGGGAGCCTTGTTTATCATCAAGCCGGGAATTGCAGGAGACGCTCTTTTGCCTGCAATATGCGGCTTTATCGGCGGCATTGGAGCTGGAGGAGCCTATACGGCATTGCGTTCTTTAGGAAAGCGTGGCGTCGACGGGAAATTTATCGTACTCTTTTTCTCCGCAATATCTTGCATTGCCACACTCCCCTTCTTGATTTTTGATTTCAACCCCATGACAGGAGCGCAGCTTGTCATCCTCATATCTGCGGGTCTCTTTGCATCCATCGGGCAGTTTGCAATTACGGCAGCATACCGTTACGCAAAGGCCCGCGACATCGCAAGCTTTGATTACATGGGAATTGTATTTTCAGCGATACTAGGTTTTTTTGCGTTCAATCAAAAATTGGACGCCTTTAGCATAATCGGATTTATTCTCATCGCATCGA